>CAIRHO010000014.1 GCA_903878415.1 uncultured Actinomycetes bacterium | reverse complement strand
GGAGTCCGGCGACCCGGATGAAAATCGTCAGGGCATACCAATTCTCGGGAAGTCCGAATTTTCCTCCTAAAAATCCCGCAAAGTACTGCCAGATTGCAAAATGATAAATCAATTCTGCGCCTTGCCAAACCCAGAATGCAGAACGTTCTTTCGTGTTTGTCATCGCTAAAACTGCAAACGGGGTCAGCCAGAGAATGTATTGCGGTGAATAAACTTTATTTACTGAAGTAAAAGCAGCCATAGTCAAGAAAATCATTAGCGCTAAGTTTTGGTGGTGCGTGCGAGTCTCTGAAATATCAATATAGAAAATCGCTAGTGCAACAATCAGAATTAAAGTTATTAATATAGAAAGATAATTTAAAGCTGAGACTTTTCCGCCAAGCGCAGTAATGCCATACCAGATTGAACCCCAATCAGATTCACGAGTGAAATTCAAAGCATAGAAACGAGACCAGCCTTTGTAGTTTGTGACCGCAACCGGCAAATTAATTGCGAGCCAAGTTATTAGAGTGATTGCGAAGTAGCGTAGAAAATATTTTAACCGGCCAGTTTTTAGATAAATCAAAACTATGGGGAATAAGAAAACAATTGGGAAGAATTTTGTTGCAACAGCAATTCCAAGGAAGAGTGCTGAAAGATCTGGTTTATCTCTTGTGAAAAAATAGAGGGCGAGCGCAGCTGTTGCAACAGCCCACAAATCCCAATTTATAAATAGTGATGCGATTACAGCTGGCGCTGCTGGAAGTAAATACGCAAACTCTGGATTTATTTTAAATATGGTAATCACTAAACCGATAAAGAGTAGAACAAGTAAAGCTATATTTATATCAAAGTAATTTCGGTACGGGTTGTTATGGTCGCTAACTAAATAAGAGGTACCCCACATAACTAGCCCGGTAATAACTGGATATTCGACCGCATTAGTCGCAGATGAATATGGAAAAGCATTCTTATCCATGCCGCGTTCGCTATAAAGCGCAGTTATATCGGAGTAACAGGCGTGTACATATACATCGGGAGATACCCAACCGACATCGCGGCAATGATTAAATTTCACAAATGAGAGAAGTGAGGCGAAGATCGCCAATAAAACCAGCGATTTACTTACGGTTTTCACAGAAGTTAAGGTTTCTTGGTTGGCTTTGCTATTGGTTTAGTTGATGGTGTTGGTGATGGTGTTGGCTCTAACGGCGGCAAAGTAGGAACTGGATCAGCAATTGGTGCTGGTGTAGTTCCGCCAATGTAGGCCGGTTCTGGGAATGCTTCTTCTGGAATATCTTTTAGTGCGGCTTTCATATACGCGGTCCAAATTCGGGCCGGGAATGAGCCGCCAGTAAGTGAAGTTAAACCGCCGATACCGTTTAGTGATTGAGTTGCATCGTCACGGAAGAATGCAATTGATGTTGCAAGTTGTGGCACATAACCTGAGAACCATGCTGATGCGTTGTTTTGGCTAGTCCCGGTTTTACCAGCGCTCACGCGACCGAGTTTTGAAACTGCGGCGGTTGCGGTACCGGCGCGAGTCACTTCACTTAGGGCGTATGTCAGATCTGCCATTACAGATTTATCAAAAACTTCTTGCGGTTGGATTGTGGCTTCATATAAAACGCCTTTATTGGAACCTTGCACCTCTTTTACTAAGAATGGTTTTGCGTAAACTCCTTGCGCAGCAAATGTTGCAAAAGCGGAAGCGACGTCAATTACATGCGGGCTCGCAACACCAAGCACGATAGAAGGAGTTGGCATTAACGCAACACTTTCCGGAATTCCAGCAGCCCGAGCAGCGTTAACAACGTTATCTAAACCAGCTTTAATTCCAAGTGGCACATAAATAGTATTTACAGAACTAGCGGTCGCTTTTAATAGGGGCAAGTCGCCAAATGATTTATCGCCGTAGTTTGAAACTTCATAAGGTTTCCCAGCATCATCAAATACTTTTGGTGAGTC
>CAIRHO010000013.1 GCA_903878415.1 uncultured Actinomycetes bacterium | reverse complement strand
GTACACAACAAATCTTGGTTTCACTGGTACTGAAGTTGTTAACAACGACGTGTCAGTTTTCTTCAGATTAGAAGGCGATTTATCAGGTTTGCAAACTATGGATTTAAGGCTGTCTGGCAATGACACTCAATCTGCATTTAACAGGTTCTTAGAAGAACAAATGGGAACTTTTACGAATATTAAGCGTTCACTTCCAATTATGAAAAGTGCTCTTTATGCATTCTTTAAGAAGTATTTGGAAGATGGGAAAGGGCGTCAGGATGCAACTTGGTTGCAACGAACGGTTTTGCATTCGAAAAATAGAGATCACTTTGAAGCTATTTTTGCCGATGCGATTCATAGATTTTCAATAGAAAAAGAAATTGAAGTTAAAAAACGTGTGGAAAGTGGCGAACAGAACTACATCTTCGAGGTCCCCAGTGAAATCTATATTAATGAATTCATCGAGGAGATTGTTGACCACAAAAAATATGTCATGGAAACCTGCTATTTGAATTTGGATCGCTCCAAACCAGAAAAGACATTCGAAGATTTATTGGATTCAGATAACAAAATCGAATGGTGGTTTAAAAATGGTATTAATAAGATTGAGTATTTAGGTTTAAAATATGAATATCCGCAGAACAAAATAAAAACGTTTTATCCAGATTACTTGGTCAAATATCTAGATGGAACAGTTGCGGTTTACGAGACAAAATCAGACGGTGATGATGAAATTTTTGGTGGCTTAAACGTTAAGACTGCTGCTAAGGCCCAGGCATTGTCTGTATGGAGAGATGCACTTATAGAGCAAGGGCGAAAAATAGAAACGGGAGTGGTTATAGTTAAGAAGAACACTATTTTGATAAATTCAAAGCCAAAATATAAATATTTGGATGCTATGGATGGAAATTGGAGTGATTGGGAAACTTTCAAATAATTAGAGCTATGACCCCAGCCTTCACCTTCACCATCCGGGTCCGCGCCAACGCATCCAACAACAAAGTTGGTGGCACCGCAGGTGACCCACCTCGCCTTGTAGTTGCAGTTCAAGCCCCTGCAGTAGATGGCAAAGCTAATAGCGCAATCCTTAAAGAACTCGCTAAAGCATTTGGTCTTAGATCACGAGACTTCACAATTATTTCCGGAGAAACATCCCGAGATAAGCGCATCCAAGTATCCGGGGATAGCGAAGTCATAAAAGTTAGATATAAAGAGTTGTGTAATGAATAAGTTGTTCTTTATGTTCGGTGCAGTAATCGGAGCTTCTCTCGGGTGGGCTCTTCCCGATGGCAATCTTCTCGTGACTGGGTTCTTAGCTCTGTTCTGCGGATCAGTGACTCTGGGGGTTTGGCTAGGGATTAAGTTAGTTAAAAAAGTTACCGCTGTGAAACCTGTATGTCTTGCTGGGTACAAAAAGAAGTAGCCTGCTGGCTAAGTATCAGAGTCGTTTATTAAGAGTTAGCCGACCTAAGCCCCCATACGCTTACACGTTTAGTTGTTGAGCTCAAACTAGCCTGGAAATTGACGTTAGCCAAGGCCCTTTGAAGTTATTCGTTGCTTACTTTTCTAGATTACCGAAATAAGTATGTACCATTAACTAAGTCAATTATCGAGTATGGAGGCGGGTATGGATTTTATTCATCGTAAAGCAACCCCCTTTTTTGTAATAATTTTGACGGCTTGTATTTCACTTACTGCTTGTGGCTCGACGACAGTATCTAGTCAGTCTTCTGAACTTACTGCTTCTGAAAATACGACAAGCATGCTTACAGGGCTTGCTGGAAAATATATGCAGGACTGGAGTAATTGCGTACCAGGGATGCAAGCGGGAACAGTAACCTGCGTTGTTGGCTATACAGTCAAGAATCCGACTAATGCTCCGATCGAACTTTCTTATACACAAGTTTATGCTGTAGTTGATGGAAAGATTTTTAAAGCCTCAACTGATCAAGGCTCGGATGGTGTTGGTGCCTTAACGCAAAACTGGAATCCAGGTGAAGAACTTAAGAGCGGAACTTATTTTGATATTCCCAAAGGTTCGACTCTTCAAAAAATATTCTTCGCAAGCGAACCATCGCTTGCTAGTGCAGAAATGATTTTGGAAATAAACCTTAAAGGTATTGCATCTTGAAAATTAAGTTTTATATATTTGCTCTGATGTCAATTCTGGCTTTGTCTGGATGCTCAGGTGGTGGTGGAAACATCGATAAGGCATGTTCTGAGTCTCGGAACGCTTTTACCTCCGGAGTTTTGCCCGACGAGTCAATGGCCTCACTAGCTGAGGCATATAAGATTTTTAGAGATGCATCACTCAAGAATCCTTCTTATTCAATTTATGCAGAAGGAGCAAATGCAGCTTATGGATTGACACCGAAATACATTCTTACTTCAAGTATGTATTCAACAGCCAAGAATGGCGGTGGTTCATATATGACATCTGATGACGCTTACAGGATCAATTCTTTGATAAGTTTTTGTGGGTTTTGAATTCAATTAAGAGTTAAATGAGCCGATTGCAAGAGCGGCAAGATATCCGTGCCATTTTGAGCGTAATTGCGGGCCAGGAGGATGTCAGGCGTACCTGTAAAAATCTTGAGTACAGGGTAGATTTCCGTCCAGTCTCTTCCCTCGGAGGGACATTGAATGGGGAGTAATAGATATGAATAAAAAGATTGGAATGCGTTTTGGCATAGTACTTGCCAGCGTTGCGCTTATCGCGAGCGGAACTGTTGCGGCAAATGGTGCTGCAGTGCCAAAGGGTAAGGCAGCTGCAGGATTGCAATGTGCTGCTGCTGGTTTAGTTTCTACCGGCCTTGGTGTTGAAGGCACAGATTTAACTTGCATGACTGCAACATTGGGAACTGCAAAAGATACTTTGGTTTGGGGATATAAAGATCTTAAGCCACTAACTTCAATCGAATTCGTATCATCATCAGCAATTGGTGGCGGATACGGAACAACTGCGATCGCTGTTGGCGATGCGCTTAAAGCAGAAGGTTTGCTTGGTTCATACACTGTTAAGTATTTCTCAAATGCACCGCTTGGCGTTGCATATTTCCAGGGTGAAAAGAACCGTAAAGATTTGTGGATCATGACTGGCTACGCGATGCCTGGTGGATTAGCAACTGGTAAATCTACTTTAGATGTTACTAATGCAAAGCCATTGGCAATGTTCTTGCGCGAAGCTGAAGTTATTGCTGTGCCAGCGTCTTCGAAATTGAAGACAATCAATGATTTGCTTGCAGTAATCAAAGCAAACCCAAAGACTGCAATTGGCGGCGGTAACCCAGGTGGAGTTGACCACATTACTATCGCAACGATCGCTGCAACTATTGGTGTCGCTGCAACAGATTTGAACTATGTTGCCTACTCAGGTGGCGCAACTCTTACTCCAGATCTACTAGCAGGACGTGTAGTTGCTGGTGTTGCTGGAACTTCTGAATGGTCAAAGTATGTAGCTGCTGGAACTATGCGTTTACTTGCAGTTACATCACCAAAGCCGCTAACTGTTGTTAAAGGTAAGACTTTGATTCAACAGAACATCAACCTAACTTTCGGTAACTGGCGTGGACTTTTGGCTCCGGCTGATCTTCCAGCTGCTGAATACTTAAACATGCTCAAAGTACTCGATACTGCCCATGGATCTGCTTCATGGAAAGCGATGCTTACAGCAAAGTCATGGATTGATGAATATCGAGCTGGAACTGCATTCACGACTTGGTTTAAGACCGAAGTTGCTGCAATTCTTAAACTTGGTAAGGAATTTAAACTCTATTAAGAGTTTAAATTTTTGAATTGTAATTTGTTCAAATTGAAAGAAGGCGCAAGGAGTGAACTCGCATTCGTGGGTTCACTCCTTCTGCTTGGCGTAATAGTTATTTGGGATACCTCCAGAACCGAACTGCCTAATTTAAAAATTGCGGTTAGTCCAAATTTATTTCCATATTTAATTGGATATTTTCTAGTAATACTTTGCGTGATCCTGGCTATCCAAATTATCCGTGGTGGTACCGCGGTGCCAGAGGGCCTAGAGGCCGGCGATAAAATTGAGAATTCTGATTACAAGACTTTTGCATATGTCTTAATTTCTTTCATTTCGTATTTAGTATTGATTACCCGTGGTGGCTTTGTAGTAGCGAGCACTGTGGTTTTTGTAGGAATTGCTTTTTCATTTGGGAATCGAAAATTTGGTAGAACTTTGTTAATTGGGCTGATATTCGCAGCTGTGACTTATTTTTCTTTTACTAGGTACTTACATGTAGATCTACCGGCTGGCATCTTAAAGGGGATTTTGTGAACAACGTTTCCTCATTAATGGATGGCTTTGTTAGCGCTTTAACATTCACAAACTTAGGTTTTGGTTTATTAGGCACATTCTTAGGAACGTTAGTTGGCGTATTACCTGGAATTGGGCCCGCGTTAGCGATTGCGTTATTGCTACCGATTACTTACACCGTTGCGCCATCGTCTGCGTTAATCATGTTTGCTGCGATTTATTACGGCGCAATGTATGGCGGATCAACCACTTCGATTTTATTAAATACACCTGGTGAGAGCGGATCGGTAATGACTGCGCTCGAAGGAAACCAGATGGCTAAACGTGGCCGCGCTGGTGCAGCACTTGCGACTGCGGCGATTGGATCGTTTATTGCGGGTTCGATTGCGACTGCGATTTTGGCTTTTGCCGCTCCAGAGATTGCGAATTTAGCGATCAAAGTAGGCGCAGCTGATTATGTAGCTTTGATGTTGGTGGCATTTACCACTGTGGGATCACTGCTTGGATCTTCGCAAATTCGTGGCTTTATCTCACTAGCTGTTGGGTTGGTGCTTGGACTTGTTGGCGCTGATTTGCAGTCCGGGTTGACGCGATTGGCCTTTGGAAATGTGAGCGCTAGCGAAGGAATTGAAACGGTGATTGTGATTGTTTCGATTTTTGCGTTGGGTGAAGCTCTATATATCGCGAGCCGATTTAAAGATACGGGTTGGACCATTATTTCAATGAAGGGCAAAGCGTTAATGTCGCGCGAAGATTGGCGCCGTTCTTGGAAACCTTGGCTCCGTGGAACTGCAATTGGTTTTCCATTAGGAATTATTCCGGCGGGTGGTTCGGAAGTACCAACATTTTTAAGTTATTCGGTTGAAAAGAAGTTATCGAAATATCCAGGTGAATTCGGCAAGGGCGCGATTGAAGGTGTTGCTGGACCGGAAGCTGCAAATAATGCGAATGCGGCGGGCGCGTTAGTACCGCTCTTAGCTTTAGGTTTACCGACATCGGCGACTGCAGCGGTAATTTTAGTGGCGTTCCAGACTTATCAAATTGAAGCCGGACCGATGTTATTTGCAACTAATCCAGATTTGATTTGGACTTTGATCGCTAGCTTATTTATCGGAAATACCTTGCTACTGGTAATGAATTTGCCGTTAGTTCGAGTTTGGGTGCAACTGTTAAAGATTCCGCGGCCATATTTATTTGCGGGAATTTCTTGTTTTGCGCTATTAGGTGCCTATGCGCTAAATGGTTCTATCTTTGACTTACAAGTGGCGATTGCTATCGGCATTGTTGGTTTCTTATTCCGCAGGTTTGGCATGCCGATTACCCCGTTGATTCTTGGATTAATTCTTGGACCGAACCTGGAATTGCAATTCCGGAGGGCTTTGCAAATCAGCGCTGGTGATTATGGAACTTTAATTGCAACGCCACTTTCGAAGATTTTATACATCTCGTTGATATTGGTTTTAGTTGCGCCTACCGCGATCAAGTTAGTGAAGAAATCCCGCGTTAAAACTGTAAAGTAATAAGTATGAGGTCGGGAATAATCCAAAGATGGGCGTTATTAACGCTCTTTAATTCCGCGCTATTGCAAGGCGCGATCTATGTAATTCGCCCGATGATTACTTACCGTGGACTTGAGCTAGGTCTAGATGGAACTGGAATTGGAGTTTTAGGCGCGCTTTATGCGATTTTGCCGGTGGCCCTTGCAGTTTCATTTGGGCGGCTAGTTGGAAAAGTTGGTGAGAAGAAGTTTTTAATTTGGGGCGGCGTTTCGGTATTAGTTACTGGGCTCCTACTTTCAAACGCTAATTCATTTTTAATATTAGGAATCCTTACTGCAATTGCGGGCACTGGTCATTTAGCTGTGATGGTTGGTGGCCAGACCATGATGGCGAATCGGAGCGAGCCAGGTTCATATGATAAATATTTTGGTTATTACACTTTTAGCGCATCGCTCGGACAGATGGTTGGTTCGCTTCTTGGTGGCATAGCTGGTGGTTCAAATGGCTCACTTCCTAAGTCAACTGCTACTGCGTTTTTAGTTTCAGCGGTGCTGGCTTTTATTGGAGTGTTACCTATTTTATTTACTAAGAGCTTAAAAGTTTCGATTGCAGATAAAGTCGCGGCATCCGATCATAAAGTTAAAGCGCGTGAAGTAATTAAAAATCCAGGGTTAAAGTCCGCGCTCTTTACTTCTGCAGCAGTTTCATCAACGGTAGATGTACTTGTTATTTTCCTACCGTTATTTGGCCAAGAGAATAATTTATCGCCCGTTGTGATTGGTACTATTTTGGCGATTCGATCGGGTGCATCAATGTTGTCACGGCTATTTTTAGGGGAGTTAAGTAGAAGATTTGGTTCTAAGCGAATCATGATTTTAAGTGGATTAGTAGCAACGATAACTATTGGATCTTTAATTCTTACGACGAATGTTTTAATAATTGAAGCAATAATTTTAGTAGCGGGATTTGCGTTAGGAATTGGACAACCATTAACGATGGCTTGGGTGTCACTTGCTTCCGCACCTGAAGAACGTGGAATGGCGATCTCACTTCGGTTAACCGGTAATCGAGTTGGCCAATTCATTTTGCCGGTAGGGGCCGGCTTGGTGGCTGGATCGATGGGGGTTAGTTCGGTATTCCTTGGGTTGGCCGGGTTATTGGCAGCTTCTACGCTGGTGTCTAATAGATATGAGTAAAGATTCCAGCATTTTCTGGAAAATGTAACCAAATTGTTACCTGCCAGTAGGTTCTTTGCGACCTTGGTGAGCGTAGATTCCCAGCGTCTTGGTTCCAACTCGGGGACGAGACGTTATTCATAGCCTATGAAGAGAATAGAGAAACGAATGACAACAGAAAAAAATGGAGCTGGCGTATCGCGACGTACAGTTCTCAAAGGTGCAGCTCTTGGTGGTGCTGGTCTCGTAGGAGGCGGCGCACTTCTATCTAGTTGCGGCAAGAAAAAAGTTACTGGAGATGTCCATTGGGCAACTCGTGGTGGCGGCGAGTCCGGCGATGCAATCGCTAAATCAGTAAACGATGCATACACTGCAAAGTCAGGTAATAAAGTTATTGCACAACAAGTTAACTCGGATGATTTCCAGAATAACTTCGTTCAAATCATGCAAGGTACTCCTGATGATGCATTTGGTTGGATGGCCGGTTGGCGTACCAATGCACGTGCAGATGCTGGACTACTTGCAGATGTCTCAGATCAAATTAAAGCGTTAGGAAGTTCCCTCTCTGCTGCTGCTATCCAAGGTGCAACTAACCCTGCAGATGGCAAGCAATACATTATTCCTACAACTTATTACCCATGGGGCTTGCACTATCGCAAGTCAATGGTTGCAGATATCGGTATGGACCCAGAGAACATCGCAACTTGGGATGATTTCATCAAGATGTGCACACTCACCCAGAAAAAAGGCCTAGTCGGTTTCGCACTAGGTGATAAGGGTGGTTGGGAAGCAATGGGTACGTTCGACATCATCAACGCACGTCTAAATGGATATCAATTCCATATCGAGTTGTTGAATGGTAAGCAATCTTGGACTGATCCAAAAGTTGTTGAAGTTTTCAAGCACATGGAACAATTAATCCCATTCATGAACAAGAATATTCTTGATATTTCATGGGATGGCATGCGCGATCTTCTACTACAAAAGAAGTGCGGCGCAATGCTTATGGGTTCATGGTTCGCAAACGACTTCAAAGCTAAGTCACAAGCAGATTACGACGATCTATGGATCGTTCCATTCCCAGAAATCAACCCAGAGTTTGGTGTCGACACAATCGACGCTCCACTTGATGGTATTTCTGTTGCTGCTAATGGCGCCAACGTTGAGGGCGGAAAAGACCTCGCTCAATTCTGGGGCTCAAAAGAAGGTATCGATGCAGCTATTGCAGGTGGCGACACCAGCATTTACATCAGCAGCGATTTCGATACTTCTACTTACGATGCTTTCAATAAGCAGAAGCTCGCAGTTCTCGGCGCTGCGAAGAACATCATGTTCTTCCTAGACCGCGATACTCGTGGTGACTTTGCTGGTCCAGTAGTGGGCGTAGCAATCCAGAACTTCCTCAAGAATCCAAAAGATCTTAATAAGATCTTGGAAAACACCCAAGCACAATGGGATGCACTACCTGCACTTTAATTCGTTGATTCTTACGAATTAGATTAGGGTTAAGAAATGGATACGACGGTTGCGAACAAAAAAGTTCGCAGCCGTCGCTCTCTTTCCCGGAACGATCGATTTACGCTCTCTGCTTTCGTAGGATTTCCAACTTTTGTTCAACTAATTTTTCTCTGGATTCCCGCTCTAGCAACAATTTTATTATCTTTTACATATTGGAACGGAATTCGGATATCCGATATCAAATGGGCCGGATTTGCAAATTATAAGAATATTTTCTTAAATGACACGCTTTTCTATGAAGCTTTAAAAAATAATCTAATCTGGTTGCTCTGGTTCTCGTTGATAGCAACGCCACTTGGGATTTTGTTGGCCTATCAAATTGATCGAAAGATCAAAGGCCATAAGATTTATGAATCAATTTATTACATCCCAGTTGTATTATCGCTCGCTGTTATCGGAATTATCTGGAACTTTATGTTCCAGCCAGGTGGGTTTATCCAAGGCTTAATGGGCCGTGATATTGGTAATGCGGTTTCGATTTGGGGTAATTACAAAATTAACACTTATGTAATTATGGCGGTAGCTTCGTGGCGCCATATTGGTTACATCATGTTGCTCTATTTATCAGGCCTAAAGTCGGTAGATCCTTCACTTAAAGAGGCCTCAGCTATTGATGGCGCAACAGATTGGCAGACTTTTAGGAAAGTAATCCTGCCCGCAATGAAACCGGTCAACATCATCATTGTGGTTATTACTCTGATCGAATCGTTCCGTGCCTTTGACTTGGTTTTCATAATTTACGGATCAAGTACAAGTTGGCCACTTCTTAATATTTTGGTTTATCAAAACTTTGCTGGCCAGGGAATTTCGATGAAAGGCGCTGCGTTAGCCGTTATCTTGTTACTACTTTGCATTGGCCCAATTATCGGGTACTTGCGTACCGTATTTAAAGAGGATTTATAAATGAGCACAATCGTTCAGGATCAGAAGTATCGAAATAGC
>CAIRHO010000012.1 GCA_903878415.1 uncultured Actinomycetes bacterium | reverse complement strand
CTACTTCAACCTATGCGCTATCTAACGTGACGCTTCGATACGCCTTGGCGTTAGCAAACCTCGGATGGCGCGAAGCTATGGCCAAGGATCGCTCGCTTGCGCTCGGATTGAACGTCCACGAGGGCAAGGTTTACTACCAAGCAGTGGCGGCAGCGCACGGGTTATCAACTGCCACTTTGTAATTTGGTTTTAGAGTTGGACATTTAGCAAAAACTTTTCTACTATTTCGCCAGGTCATGAGTTCCAGGTATTAGCCCCGGCTTACTGGACGGCAACCCTCCACCACGGTGGGGTGCTCCGGGTGAAGACCAGGTCGTATGCATAGTGCATTCGGCAAGCGTGGGTCTGCACAAATAGTCAGGCCCCCTTATATCTGGGGAGGTTTTTGCAATGGCTTCATTTTCCGTAACTAATTCCGAGTTCGAAACGCGTCAAATACACGCAGGACAAATTCCCGATCCAACAACTGGCGCTCGCGCACTTCCGCTCTACCAAACAACTGCTTATCAATTCCGCGACACTAAACATGCCGCTGATTTATTTGGTTTAGCTGAACTTGGAAATATTTATACCCGCATCATGAATCCAACTCAAGATGCTGTTGAACAACGAATCGCATCACTCGAAGGTGGCGTTGCTGCGCTGTTAGTTGCCTCTGGTTCTGCAGCAACAACTTTCGCCGTGTTAAACGTTGCGGAGGCTGGCGATCATATTGTTTCGTCACCATCACTCTACGGCGGCACTTACAACTTATTCCATTACACGCTTCCAAAATTTGGCGTCGAGGTTACCTTCGTTGAGAATCCAGATGACCCAGAGAGTTGGAAGAAAGCGATTCGACCAAATACTAAAGCGCTATTTGGCGAAACAATTGCTAATCCTAAGAACGACATATTGGATATCGCAGCAGTTGCAAAAGTTGCCCATGATGCTGGCGTACCACTAATTGTGGATAACACGGTTGCGACACCATTTTTGATTCGTCCAATTGAACATGGTGCAGATGTTGTTATTCACTCTGCTACTAAGTTCTTATCCGGACATGGAAATACAGTAGTTGGCGCAATTGTGGATTCTGGCAAATTTGATTACGCCAAATATCCAGAGCGCTTCAAGAGTTTCAATACTCCAGATCAGAGTTATCATGGTTTGGTTTATGCCGAAGCACTAGGAGTTGGATCTGCTTTTGGTGCAAACCTTGCTTACATCTTTAAAATTCGGCTAACTCTGCTTCGTGATATTGGCGCTGCAGTAAGTCCATTTAACGCATGGTTGTTAGCGCAAGGCTTAGAAACTTTGAGTCTTCGTATTGAACGACATGTCGAGAATGCCCAAGCAACTGCTGCGTGGCTAGAGAAACATCCACAAGTTGAAAAAGTAAATTACGCATCTCTACCTTCATCAAAATGGAATGCACTTGCCAAGAAATATGCGCCTAAAGGAAGCGGTTCGGTACTTTCCTTTGAAATTAAGGGCGGAATCGAATCTGGTAAAAAGTTTGTGGAAGCGTTAAATCTCTTCTCCCACGTAGCAAATATCGGTGATGTTCGCTCCTTGGTAATTCATCCAGCTTCAACTACGCACTCGCAATTATCACCTGAGGAACAATTGACTGCGGGTGTTACACCAGGGCTAATTCGGTTAAGTCTTGGGTTAGAGAACATCAATGACATCAAGGCTGACCTTGAAGTTGGTTTCGCAGCTGCGAAATAAAGATGGCAACATCTGATTTTAGTCGTCGAGTTACCGGGGCGTGGTTGGAAGACCATGATCCCGGTGATCGCCGTTTTCTAAATGTCGGTGACTTAGAACTCGAATCAGGCGAAATTCTTCCTAACGTAACTATCGCATATCAAAGTTGGGGAACTTTAAACGAGTCGAAATCTAATGCAATCTTAATAAATCACGCCTTAACTGGATGGTCAGATGTTCCTGGTTGGTGGCCTTCAATGGTGGGCCCTGGTTCACCATTCGATACTGATAAATTTTTTGTAATTTGTCCAAATGTAATTGGTGGTTGCCAAGGAAGTACCGGACCATCTTCAATTTCCCCAGATGGAAAACGTTGGGGATCTAGGTTCCCAGTTTTAACAATACGTGACATGGTTAAAGCGGAAGTTGCGTTCACAAATAAATTAAATATTCCAGGATATGTAATTGCAGTTGGTCCTTCACTAGGTGGCATGAGATCTTTGGAGTGGGCAATTCAATATCCAGCCAGAATTGGCGCTATCTGCACCATCGGATCATCAGCAGTAGCAACTGGAGACCAAATCGGTACTGCTTCAATTCAAATTAGCGCGATTAAGGCTGACCCGAATTTTTATGGTGGCGATTATTACGATCAGGATTCTGGGCCCATTGCGGGAATGGGAATTGCGCGAAAAATTGCACACCTTACTTATCGAACCGAGGCAGAGATGGATGTGCGCTTTGGGCGCGAATTGCAAGGCGATGAAACTGGTAGATATGCGGTTGAGTCTTATCTTGATCATCAAGCTGATAAATTGCAGAATCGTTTCGATGCAAATACTTATATTTCACTTACCGATGCCATGAATTCCCATGATGTCGGAAGAGATAGAGGCGGGGTAGCCGCAGCCTTAGCAACGATTGAAGTTCCTGTTGTTGTAGTTTCTATTGATACCGACCGGTTATTCCCAGCTCGGCTGCAGGCTGAGATCGTGGAGCTAACGCCGACTGCAAAACCGGTTAAGACCATCAATTCACCCTTTGGTCATGATGGATTCCTGATTGAGGTCGAATCTGTCGGTGAAATCATCCGAGAAACCATCGAATTGGGGCTAAAACTAGATTTAGTGGGCAGATAGACCCGCGTTTTGCGCAATTTGGTAAGAAATTAACCTGTGGACAAATTATAATATAGCCAAGAGAGCAAGACCGAAAAACCTAGTTAATTCAGACCTGGTGAAGTTGCCAGACAAAACAAAGGACGATCAGTGGCTGTAACTCGTGCGCTCAAAAACGCAAAGAAGAAGAAAGTTGCGAAGCCAGTTGCAAAAAAGATCGTAAAGAAAGCACCAGTAAAAAAAGCTGGTAAGAAAATCGCAAAGAAGCCAGTTAAGAAAGTTGCTGGACCAAGATTATTTCCGACCAAAGCAGAATTAGAAAATCTTAAATTAAAGCGCGAGGCCGATTCCGCTGCCGCTGCTGCTAAGAAAAAAGGTCCAAATCGTTTTCCAACTAAAGCTGAATTAGAAGCAATGAAACTTGCTAAATCTGGAGTTACCACACCAGCTGCAAGCGCAAAGGGCGGAAAGAAAGTTGTCGAGAAGATTGATGGCGAAGATGTTGAGTTAGAAGAAGTAGAACTTGAAGATTTAGATGCGTTGGTTGCAGATACACCAGAAGAACCTGTAGACCCAGATAAAGCGGAAGTTCGCGTCGTAAATTTAACTGAAGAATCTACAAACGAAGTTAACGCGTTTACTCTTAAAGATAGTGAAGAAGATGACGCGCCGCCACAAACTGTTTTAACTGCGGGCGCAACAGCTGATCCAGTTAAGGATTATTTAAAACAAATTGGTCGAGTTGCGCTGCTAAATGCTGAACTTGAAGTAGAACTTGCAATGGCAATTGAAGCCGGGCTTTTTGCCGAAGCTGCGTTGAAGTCTGGCAAAGGTGAAATCAAGCTTGCCACTAGAACTGAGAAAATTGATAAGAGAGTTAAGAAAGAACTTGAAGAGTTAGCGGCAATTGGTCGCCGTAAGAAGAATCACTTGCTCGAAGCAAACCTTCGTCTGGTTGTATCTCTGGCAAAGCGCTATACCGGTCGCGGCATGCTCTTCCTTGATCTAATTCAAGAAGGAAACTTAGGTTTGATTCGTGCGGTAGAAAAATTTGATTACACAAAGGGTTACAAGTTCTCCACCTATGCAACATGGTGGATTCGCCAAGCTATTACGCGTGCGATGGCCGACCAAGCCCGAACAATCCGTATTCCGGTCCATATGGTTGAAGTTATTAACAAACTTGCTCGGGTACAACGCCAGATGTTGCAGGATTTAGGTCGCGAACCGACCCCAGAAGAGCTCGCCAAAGAGCTCGATATGACTCCAGAAAAAGTTGTCGAAGTTCAGAAATATGGTCGAGAACCAATCTCACTTCATACCCCACTGGGCGAAGAGGGAGATTCAGAATTTGGCGATCTAATCGAAGACTCCGAGGCAATTGTTCCGGCAGATGCGGTTTCTTTCACACTTTTACAAGAACAGTTGCACTCAGTTCTGGACACTTTATCCGAGCGCGAGGCTGGTGTAGTTGCAATGCGATTTGGATTAACAGATGGTCAACCAAAAACTCTAGATGAAATTGGCAAGGTTTACGGGGTAACTCGGGAACGAATCCGCCAGATTGAATCGAAGACAATGTCTAAATTGCGCCACCCATCACGTTCTCAAGTTCTTCGAGATTACTTAGATTAGGAGTTTTTATGTCAGAAAAAGTAACAATGCGAGTTAAAGAAAATGGTTCGATCCGTATTACTGGAACGGTAGATATCGTTGATGCGGACGGCAATGTAATTGAATCTAAAACGGATTTTTCACTCTGTCGTTGTGGGCATTCCAAAGATAAACCTTGGTGCGATGGTACCCATAAAACTGCGGGGTTTGAAGCGCCAGCGATTTAATTATGTTGCCTGAACGAAATTTATCGCTTTGGGCTGACTCGGTTAATCGCACTAGATCCGAAACTTTAAATAAGAATTTAGATATTGATGTTGCAATAATTGGTGGTGGCTTCTCTGGGCTTTGGAGCGCATTCCACTTAATATCTGGAGATCCAACTCTCAAGATTGCACTTTTCGAAGCGCACCACATTGGATTCGGCGCGAGCGGTAGAAATGGTGGCTGGCTTTCTGCTGATTATCCAGTATCTAGAAATACCCTGATAAAAAGAATTGGAGAAGAAGGAACAGATTCAATTTTCACAGCGCTGAAATCTTCTATTGACGAAGTGGGCAATTTTGCTAGAGATTTTGCACCCACCGCGAGTTTTACTAAAGGTGGTTCAATATCTTTTGCTAGAAATTCAGCCCAAGCAATTCGCTTACGCAATTCGGTAGATGAAGACCATCACTGGCTCAGCAATTCTGAATTAACCGAAAAGATTTTAATTGCTGATTCAATTTGTGGAGTACACACGAAATCATCGGCAGTAGTTAACCCCATGGAGCTTTTGCTAGGACTGGCCAAGTACCTGACCAAAAAAGGTGTGGCCATTTATGAAAATTCTGCTGCCACAATTGCAGAAACTGGAAGATTATTAGTTGGAAGTTATTTCGTTACTGCGCCACGGATTATCAACGCCGTAGAAGCATTTCGAAGTGCCCCACGTGAGCAGATTCCACTTTATTCATTAATGGTCGCAACCGAGCCACTAACTTCGCAATTTTGGAGTGAGGTCGGGAATTTTGAACGCGCCACTTTTGCAGAAGGCTCACATTTGATTAATTACGCGCAACGGACCTCAGATAATCGATTAGCAATTGGTGGCCGCGGCGCGCGTTACCCATTTGCATCCAAACGGAGTACAAACATTGAAAATTCTGCGAAAACTCATGAAGCCTTACGTGCTCTTGCGAAAAGTTGGTTCCCACAACTTAGCAAAGTGCGCTTTACCCATGCTTGGGGTGGCGCAATTGCAATTACCCGAGATTGGGAACCGTACCTACGTTGGGATAAGAATCGTGGCTATGGTGAATTAGGTGGTTATGCCGGCGATGGCATGACTATGAGTTATTTAGCTGGCAAAGCAATGGCGGCCGAAATATTGGATAACACTTCAAGTATTCGCGCGTTGAGGTTTGTAAATCGCCGCTCTAGAAATTGGGAGTTTGAGCCACTTCGATTTGCTGCAATTAATTCGCTTATTAAGTTAACAGATTTATCAGATGCTGAAGAGAGATTAACCAGAAAACCAAGTCTGATAAATCGAATTATTGAACCGTTGATCCTTCGGTAAGGCGAGCAGTTTCATCATGAATCTTTACTGAAACAGACTTCAAACCTTCGGCATACTCTTTAGCATGATGACCACAGAAAAGTAATTCGCCACCAGAAATCAATACGGCGCGTACATAAGCTTGAGCTCCGCAGCGATCGCAGCGATCTACAGCATTAAGGGGAGTGGTTTCAAGAATCATTTGTTCGGTCATTGCGCTCTCCTCGTTCTGGCCTAGGTTTAGTACTCGGTTGGTTAGTACTAGTGGAACATCAAACCACTATTGTCTTATTCCCCGCTCGCCGAAATACTTTTTTTACGCTCGGGCGTGTCAAAATACTTGGGATTACCGACATTTTCTCAGCCTAGTCGGCGCGTATGACATCTCATTTTTCAATGCGCAGATACTCTTCACCTCCGTGGGTACCGAATCGAAATCAAGTATTTCCGAGATATCTCCATCGGAAAACGGTTACACCGCAAAAGATCTCTCAGTTCTTGAAGGACTTGATGCAGTTCGCAAACGTCCTGGAATGTATATCGGCTCGACCGATGGCCGCGGACTTATGCATTGCTTATGGGAAATTATTGATAACGCGGTAGATGAATCACTTGCCGGACATTGCAAGAAAATTGAAATTAATTTGGAAAAAGATGGATCAATTGAAGTTCATGATGATGGTCGCGGGATACCTGTAGATAAAGAACCAAAGACTGGACTGACCGGCGTTGAAGTTGTTATGACTAAATTGCATGCTGGTGGAAAATTTGGTGGCGGTTCCTACAACGCAACAGGTGGTTTGCATGGCGTTGGAGCTTCAGTGGTTAATGCACTTGCATCTCGTCTTGATGTAGAAGTTGATCGAGATTCTAAAATTTATTGGATGTCATTCAAGCGTGGCGTTGCCGGAATTTTTGATGGCGATGGACCAAATTCTCCATTCGAACCTAAATCAGGTTTACGAATCATCGGAAAAGTTTCTTCGAAAATTACTGGTACCCGAGTTAAGTGGTGGTCGGACCGTCAAATATTTCTTAAAGAAGCTGAGCATGACATTGAAGAAATCTATGCTCGAGCTCGCCAAACTTCTTATTTAGTTCCAGGAATTACGCTCATCGTTAACGATAATCGGAGTAAAGATAAGACAAGTGAGACTTTTTATCACAAAGGCGGCATTTCGGAATATTGCCACTTTTTACAACCTGACGATCCAGTTGGCGATGTAATTCGATTACAAGGTCGGGGTCATTATCAAGAAACCGTTCCAGTTCTCGATGACAAAGGCCATTTGGAGCCAACAGATGTCGAACGCGATATGGATGTAGATGTCGCCATTAAATGGGGCAATGGTTACGAGGTTACTATGCGCTCATTTGTAAACATTATCTCTACACCTAAAGGTGGCACCCACGTTCAAGGTTTTGAACGAGCTCTTACGAAAACTTTCAATGACATTTTAAGGTCCACTGGAACTCTAAAGAAGAACGAGCTAGATGTTATTAAAGATGACATTCTTGAAGGATTGACGGCGGTTGTTACGGTCCGAATGCAAGAACCGCAATTCGAAGGTCAGACCAAAGAAGTTCTAGGTACTCCAGCAGTAACGAAGATCGTAACCACCGTCGTTGGTGATGAGTTAAAGAAGTTCTTCAACACGACAAAGCGCATCGATAAAGCCAATGGTCGATTAATTCTGGAAAAAGTGGCTGCTGCTTCACGAACTCGAATTTCTTCTAGAGCTCATAAAGAATTGCAACGACGTAAGAATGCCCTAGAGAGCTCATCTCTTCCCGCAAAACTTTCAGATTGTCGCTCTGAGGATGTTTCTAGAACAGAATTATTTATTGTTGAAGGTGAATCCGCACTTGGCACTACAAAAGCTGCTCGAAACTCGGAATACCAAGCAATTCTGCCAATCCGCGGAAAAATTCTTAATGTGCAAAAAGCTTCGTTATCGCAAATGTTAGATAACACTGAATGCGCTTCGATTATTCAAGTTATTGGTGCTGGCTCTGGAAAATCGTTCACAATTGATGATGCTCGATATGGTCGAGTCATCCTGATGTCAGATGCTGACGTTGACGGAGCCCACATTCGATGTTTGTTATTAACCCTGCTTTATCGATATATGAAACCGCTTATTGATGATGGTCGAGTTTTTGCAGCTATTCCACCTTTGCATCGAATTGATGTACTCGGTGGTGGCGGCAAAAAAGGAGAAATTTTTTACACATACTCCGATGATGAGATGAAGAAGTTATTAACTGATTTAGGAAAACAAGGGAAGCGTTGGAAAGAACCGATTCAGCGATATAAAGGTCTTGGTGAGATGGATTCAGATCAATTACGTGAAACTACGATGGATCCAAACCATCGCACGCTTCGGAGAATTACGGTTAAGGATGCAGCTGCAGCTGAGAAAATGTTTGAATTATTGATGGGTAATGAAGTTGCGCCCCGAAAAGACTTTATTTCTACAGCAGATATCGATCGCGATCGGATCGACGCTTAATCAACTAATTTGGTACGACGCGGAGTCGCGTATTTATTTGACACTTCTGTGAGTTCATCTGCAACTTGCTTGCGAAGCGCCTCATCACTTTTTAATAGCGCAGTAAGTGCGGCAATCGTTGCTTTTAGCTCTTTCTGTTCGCTCTCTAATTCTAATTTAGACATCTTAGTTAATCTGCGAAGTGGCATATCCAAGATGTAATTGGCTTGTTCATCGCTTAATTTGAAACCTTTAATCAACGCTACTTTTGCCTCGGCAGCATCATCGCTTCCCCTAATGATTTTAATTACTTTATCGATATCAATGATTGCCTTTAAGAGGCCATCAACTAAATTTAGGCGAGCTGATGCTTTATCTTTACGGAAGTTGGAGCGGCGAGTCACAACCTCGATGCGATGATTGATAAATACTTGAAGGAACTCTTTTAGACCAAGTGTTCTTGGTTTTCCCCCAACTAGCGCTACCGCATTGATCGAAAAGGCGTCTTCAAGTGGGGTCAACCGGAAAAGATTCGCCAGAACTTCTTCTGGCTCAAACCCGTTCTTCAGTTCAATTACGACTTTTGTGCCCTGCTGGCCATCGGTCAAATCAATAATATCTGAGATTCCTTGAATCTTCTTTGCTTTAACTAAATCCGAGATTTTTTCAACAACTTTTTCAGGGCCAATATTGAATGGAAGCTCAGTGATAGTTATGCCGACTTTTCTAGTTGTTACTTTGCTAATTTCAACTTTAGCTCGAACTTTAAATGCGCCTTTACCAGTTTGGTAAGCCTCAAGTACGCCTTCTTTACCCACGAGTTCGCCACCAGTTGGAAAGTCTGGACCTGGAATAAATTTCATTAATTGTTTCAGCGTTGCATTTGGAGTTTCTATCAAATG
>CAIRHO010000011.1 GCA_903878415.1 uncultured Actinomycetes bacterium | reverse complement strand
TTTAACGCCATCGCGACCTACATAATCCACCGACAAATCGAGCATATGCGCACCGTCGCGAATCTGATCTCGAGCAATTTCTAAACAAGTTTGCCAATCTTCGGAAATTAGCGCATCCCGGAAAGCTCTTGAACCGTTCGCGTTTGTACGCTCACCTATAGCCATGTAAGTAAGTTCTTGGCGGAAAGGTACGAATTGGTAAAGAGATGAGGCACCAGCTTCGCTCTCTGGGTTTCGATTCGCTATTTTTCGGCCACGCAACAATGTGGCAACTGCAGCAAGATGTTCCGGAGTAGTACCGCAACAACCTCCGATCAGTGAAACTCCATACTGTTCCACAAACCCGGCTAATGAAGTTGCTAATTCTGCAGGCGATAATGGATATATAGCACCGTTTGGACCGAGAATAGGTAAACCAGCATTAGGCATACAAGATATTCCAAGTTCAGAACTTTTACTTAAAGTTCGCAAATGTTCACTCATTTCGGCTGGACCGGTTGCACAATTCAAACCAATTAGGTCAATTCCTAGCGGTGCTAGCGCATTTAAAGCTGCACTGATTTCAGAACCAAGCAACATGGTTCCAGTTGTTTCAACAGTTACTTGCGCAATTAAAACTATATCTCGTTCTGATTTATCGATAACTGAACGAGCGCCATTTACCGCAGCTTTAGCTTGCAGCAGATCTTGAGTTGTCTCGATTAACAATGCGTCGCAGCCGCCGTCAACTAAGCCTTGCGAAGCTATGGCGTAAGCATCTTTCAATTTCTGATAAGTGGTATGTCCTAAAGTAGGTAATTTCGTTCCGGGCCCGAGGGAGCCAAGTACCCAACGCGGCAAATTTTCGGTAGAAAAAGAATCGGCAACATCTCGAGCAATTTTTGCACCAGCGAACGCTAATTCGTATATGCGATCTTCAATCCCGTACTCAGCTAAATTAGCCCAATTTGCTCCGAAAGTATTTGTTTCAACGGCATCTACGCCTGCCTCAAAATATTCTCTATGGATTTCTGCCACAACTTCAGGTCTTGTGATGTTTAGAATTTCGTTGCAACCTTCATGGTCTTGGAAATCTGCCATAGTCGGGTTGGCTGCTTGGAGCATCGTGCCCATAGCACCATCGGCTATTACGACCTGATTATTGAGAGCGATCCGTAACGAACCGGCAACTTTAACTTCTTTTCGGGCGCTCATTCTGCGTAGGTTATCGTAGGGTTGGCTTATGTACCTCTTTGAGATCAAGTTTCCAATTCGCAATCCTGTGATGATTGCAGCTTTTGAAGGCTGGAACGATGCCGGTGAATCAGCTTCCGGAGCCATCTCGCATCTTCTTACGGAATGGGAAAACCAATTGATAGCAGAGTTTGAACCCGAAGATTTTTATGATTTCCAAGTAAATCGTCCGCAAGTAAAAGTTGATGAAAATGTATTACGCGAAATTATCTGGCCAAATACCCAAGTGTTTGCGGTAAGAACTCCGCACCTTAACCATGATTTCTTAGTAGTTAAAGGGATGGAGCCATCAATGCGATGGCCAACCTTTGCTCGAGAACTACTAGACCTTGCAGATGACCACGAAGTGTCAATGCTTATTACGATGGGCGCGTTACTCGCGGATGTACCGCATTCGCGTCCGATATCAGTAAGTGGTAGCGGTGCACATCCAGAAGTTGCTAAACGTTTAGGTGTTGAGATTTCGAAATATGAGGGCCCAACTGGAATTATCGGAATATTGCAGGATGCGTGTAATAAGCGAGATTTGGATGCAGTTTCTTTATGGGCAGCAGTACCACACTATGTTTCGCAACCGCCATCACCAAAAGCTTCATTGGCTTTAATAAATGCGCTAGAGGATTTTTTAGAAATTTCTATTCCGCAAGGTTCACTTCCAGAAGCGGCTAAGGATTGGGAGCGAAGTGTTGATGAGATGGCTGTCGAAGATTCAGAGATTGGTGATTACGTTAAGCAATTAGAAAATAGTAAAGATGCAGCTGATTTACCGGAAGCTTCAGGTGATGCTATTGCCCGCGAATTTGAAAGGTTTTTGCGCCGTCAGGAAGATGGAGCTTAAAAAGTTAAACCA
>CAIRHO010000010.1 GCA_903878415.1 uncultured Actinomycetes bacterium | reverse complement strand
GCAGTACTAGTTTTTCGTTCATTTAAAGGCAAGAAGAATGAGTGGACCTTAGCCAATTTCGATGCTGCGTTGCACGGGCCATATTTTCACAGCTTTATTTCGAGCATAAAACTGGCAAGTACTACAGCTTTTATAGGGTCATTTATCGGGGCATTTTTTGCGTATGTAATCTATAAATATGCCGGAACTAGATTAACTGTAATTCTCGATAGCATTTCCGCAGTTTTTGCGAATTCCGGTGGAGTGCCGCTCGCTTTTATGTTTATAGCTGCATTTGGAATGCAGGGGTTAGTAACTAAAACATTGAAAAATTTAGGTGTTGATATCTATGCCGGACATTTCTCACTCTTTTCTTTCACTGGCCTAGTTCTGGTCTACACATTTTTCCAAGTACCAATAATGATCCTAGTTTTTAAACCGGCACTTCACGGACTCAAGAAAGAGTGGAGTGATGCCAACAGCAACCTTGGTGGAAACTCTTTAACTTATTGGATGCGAATAGCCATACCCATCCTTACACCTGCATTCCTTGGCGCATTCTTACTTCTTTTCGCCAGTGGGTTTTCCGCTTACGCAACGGCTCGCGCTATGACAGCAGGAAATGTTCCATTAGTTCCCCTTGTCATTGGGACTCTCATCGATGGGAATGTTATTTCTAATGAGGCGAATCTTGGATCAGCGTTAGCCGTCGGCATGATTTTCGTAGCAGTGGTAACAATGTCGGGCTACTTAATAGCCCAAAAATATGCAAGTCGTTGGCGCATAAAATGAGAATTGAACGTAGTAAAACATTCATAATCTCTCTTGCAATTATCATGGCCACCTTAATTTTCTTCATCCCCCTCACAGCAGCCGCAGAATTTAGTTTTCGCGGTGATTTTGGCAAAGGTCACTCTTTTGCAAATTACCTTTGGCTTTTGAAACAAGATGGTTTTCTGGAAAACCTTCTGATTACTTTGCAATTGGGTGCGATTGCCGGAATTCTAAATCTTCTTTTGATGGTTCCAACTGCAGTCATAACTAATATAAAATTTCCAAAATGGCGCCCAGTACTCGATTTTATTTGTATCTTGCCTCTCATAATTCCCGTTGTCTCTCTAGCTGTTGGTGCCCAAGTTGCAATGCCAGAATTTCTGCAGAATTCGCAGTATGAACTGGCATTCTTCTTCGTGATTATCGCTCTGCCTTTTACCTATCGGACTTTAGATAATGCTCTTGTAAGCGTTGAGTTGAAAACCCTAGTCGAAGCTTCTAGAAATTTAGGTGCTGGGTGGTTTTTGACAATTGTTCGAGTAATTTTTCCTAGTATTCGAACTGGAGTGATTGGGGCAATTTTTCTATCCTTTGCCCTCTGCCTAGGCGAATATACCTTGACGGTTCTCTTGCATTGGACGACTTTCCCAACTTGGACCGTAATTGCTTCGCAACAAAATATTCTTGGTGCAATTGCGCTCTCTATATTCTCACTTGTCGGAGCTGTTCTGCTAATGATATTTATTTCAATCTTTGCAAATAAGCGAAATAAGAGACTTAATCAAAAAGTTGAAGAGGAGTTCGCATGAATCTAGATGCCCAACAATCCAATCGGTTGAGTTCCAAATTGGAACTTACAGATATCAGCCGCAGATTCGGAACAGTCGTTGCCTTAGATCGATTTAACTTGACCGTTGAACCTGGTGAATTAATTGCGCTGTTAGGGCCATCAGGGTGCGGTAAGACCACTGCGCTGCGAATTATCGCGGGCTTGGAAAGCGCTGATTCTGGAAAACTAGAAGTTAATGGAATTGACTATATTTCCAAGCCAGCAAATCATCGAGATATGGGCATGGTTTTTCAATCCTATTCACTCTTCCCAAACATGACTGTCCAAGAGAACATTGAATATGGCTTACGGGTACGTAAAATGGAGCCAGCTAAAAGAGCGAAAATAGTAGGAGAAAAACTTGAATTAGTTGCGCTCAGCTCTAAGGCGAAAAATTTTCCACATCAACTATCCGGTGGCCAGCAACAACGAGTTGCACTTGCCAGAGCCCTTGCAATCGAGCCAACGGTCTTGCTTTTGGATGAACCTCTCTCTGCTCTTGATGCCAAAGTAAGAACTCAAATACGTGAAGAAATTCGCAGAATTCAATTGGACCTAGGAATTACAACCATCTTTGTTACGCATGACCAAGAGGAGGCAATGTCTATAGCTGATCGTGTGGGCGTTATGAATCAGGGAAACTTGGAGCAGATTGATAAACCAATTACGCTCTATAACAAACCGACAACACCATTTGTCGCATCCTTCGTCGGTCTTGCAAATAGAATTCCTGCGCATGTTTCAGAAAAAGGTAATGTCAAAGTCTTAGGACAGAAGATTCCACTCTCACCATTTTCTAGCGATATTGATGGCGGGAAAAACGTGGTTGCCCTTATTAG
>CAIRHO010000009.1 GCA_903878415.1 uncultured Actinomycetes bacterium | reverse complement strand
TTTAAAGTTTATACAAGTTATATAGAGAGCGAATTTGTAAATGAAATCCCAATGTTCCAAGGTGGCACCAACACAATTTCTAATTCTGCGAAAACCGAGACCTTTATAACTGAAGTCAATGGCCATAGATTTGAAGTTTCACTTCATGCAAATGAAGCGACTCACAAGCGACATCGCGCTAAGAGTGGCGTTACTGGAATTGTTACCGGTGATGCGCTAACTAGTCCAATGCAAGGCACTGTTGTAAAGATTGCAGTATCTGAAGGCAATCAAGTGGAAGTTGGCGACTTAATTTTTGTACTCGAAGCGATGAAAATGGAACAACCACTTACTGCGCATAAAGCTGGAAAAATAGCTGATATCTCTGCAATTATTGGGGAAACTATTACAAGCGGTAGCAAGCTCTGTAACATATTAGATAGCTAACGATTATTTAGCTGATTTGGCAAATTTGGCTTAGGGCCAGCACCAACATTTCCATATCTATGGTTTGTAATTGCAATGCTCTGTTCTCTAAACCACCTAGGCGCCTCAACGGAGCCAACGTTAGTAATAGCTCGAGAATCAACCGATATTCCAAGTGCGAGTAATTCAGCAACTGGCGCTAACTCTTTTGATAGCCACCGAACTTTGCTAACAGATATCGAACCATCTCTAATTTGTTCGAGTAAATCTAAGATTGAACTTGATTTACATATCTTGATTTCTATTTCAAATGTTTTTGAAAGCCAATCCACTACTGCAAGCGCTTCAACAGATACTTCGTCGTCAATGCAGACCAAAATTTGTGAGTTAAATTTGCAATATCTTTGATAATTTCGTTCAACCTGCAAACCTGCTCGGTCTATGGCTACTTTTCCAGAACTCTCCCACCATTTAAGTGCACTTTCATTTATCGAATCCGAAACCTTAATTGGTGCCCAAAACCGTAGTTGGGATAAGTAATTTGGACCACCAGCTTTTGCGGTTGCGCCAACGCTGCTTCGCTTCCAACCACCAAATGGTTGGCGATTTACTACTGCGCCAGTAATTCCGCGATTTACATAAAGATTTCCAGCTTCAATTCCAGCGATCCAGCTTTCACATTCAGATGTATCAAGGGAATGAATTCCGGAAGTAAGCCCAAACTCCACTGAATTTTGCCAATTTAAAGCTGTTGCGAAGTCTGGCGCCGCCATGATTCCCAATACTGGTCCAAACCATTCATTTCTATGACTCCAAGAGTTAGCTTTAATTCCTAATTTAACACCGGGTGTCCATATAAATCCTGCGTTATCTAACTTTCTAGGCTCCACCAACCAAGTTTCGCCAGCATCCAAAGTTGTTAGTGCGCGAAGTATTGCAGCTTCCGGTACTCGAATTATTGGCCCCATAGTGGTTCCGTATTTAACTCCAGAACCAACGCTTAAACTTTCAACCGCATCTTTCAATTGTTTTAAGAAAGCTGGATTCTTATAGATCGTAGAATCCACAATTGCCAAACTTGCTGCGCTGCATTTCTGACCGGCATGTCCAAAAGCAGATTGCACTAAATCTTTTACTGCGCTATCAATATCAGCACTTGCAGAAATTAGCATCGAATTCTTACCGCTGGTTTCAGCCATCAAATTTAAGTCAGGTTTCCAAGATAAAAATAGTTCAGCAGTGGCGAAAGCTCCCGTGAGAATTAACCCAGAGATTCCAGCGTGGGATATTAAATATTTTCCGACTTCATCATCACGGGAAGGTAAGAATTGTAAAACATTTTTTGGAACGCCACCTTCCCAGAGATGTTGCACGATTTCCCAAGCTGTTGCAACAGTCTCGGGAGCGGGCTTTAAAATCACGGTATTTCCAGCAGCAAGTGCAGCGCAAACCCCACCCATAGGAATTGCATAAGGAAAATTCCAAGGAGGAACTATCAAGATTGTGCCAAGCGGTGTTGATCCTTCACTTAGTTTCACCGCTGACTCTGCGTAATAGCGGGCAAAATCGATAGCTTCGCTAACCTCCGGGTCAGCTTCGCTGACGGTCTTGCCAGCATCACGGGCCATTACCGCAATAGTTTTAGCTCGATTTATTTCCATTAAGTTAGCGGCGTTCTGCAAAATGCTTCCTCTGCCCGCTGCACCTATTGCTTCCCAACTTGAAAGCGCGCTCTGGGCAACAGAAATAGCGGTATCAATATCACTTTTGCTAATCACGGAATATCTATACCAAACTTTGCCATTTTCGTTTGGGTCTAAACCTAATTCTTGAACTTCGCTCTCAATCTCTTTGCCATCTATCACAATCGGAATTTGGTGATCGCCACTTATTAAAATTTTCGAATATTCTTCAGCGAGGCTTTGTCGCAAGATTGGATTTGTTAAATCACCATCACTCGCGTTTTCAAATTCGCCATTATGAATAATCGGAGCTTTGGAATAGCGGCGAGAATCTGATGATATCGAATGTCTTTCTATAATAGATTTCTCAAATCTATTCTTTTGATCTTGGTAATTGGGGCTGCCAACTTTCATATCAAAAGAGGCTCGTAGATAATTTTCCAGTGAAGTGTTTTCATCTAATCTTCTAACTAAATATGCAACTGCGCTCGGGAAATCTGCTTTGCGCGTAACCGGGGTATAGAGAAGTACCGATCCCATTGATTGTGCAATAGATAGCGCTTCAGCATTTGCCATACCTTCTAACATTTCAATATCTAGTTGGCTAATCACACCACGAGATTTGGCGACTTCAATCGACCAAGCAATGTGGAAAAGATTGTGGCTAGCAATTCCAATTCGCACCGCTTCAGCATTTTCTGGTCGTAATGCGAGATCTATTAGCCGGGTATAACTGGCGTCAACATCTGACTTCTTTGAATATGGGGCTGGCGTCCAGCCATGTAATTCAGCTTCCGCTTTCTCCATTGCCAAGTTAGCGCCTTTTACAATGCGAATCTTGATATTTCCACCGCTTCGAAGATTGCGCTTTATGCTCCACTGAATTAAATCGTTTAAGTAGAAATGAGATTCTGGTAAATAGGCTTGTAACACAATGCCCGCACTTAGTTTTTCAAATTCTGGTTCATCTAAGAGAGTTTTGAAAACTTCTACCGTGATTGATAAATCTCGGTACTCCTCCATATCCAAATTAATAAAAGTTCCGTGCAAATCAGATTCTCTATATAAAATTCGTAGGCGTTCCAATACTCGAGCAACTGAGCCTGTATGGTCGATGGTAATCAGTTGGCTAACTATCGAAGAAATTTTTACAGATGCGTAATTTGTTTCCGGACGACGTATCATCTCAATCACAGAATTAAATCGCTCCGTCGCTTCGCCATCTCCCAAAACTGCTTCACCAAGAACATTTATATTAAGTCTTGCACTTTCTTCCAATCTTTTAGAAATATGCGAGGCGAGTTTCCTATTTTCAGCTGGCATAATGATGCCATTGGATGCGAATTCAACTCGACCACGTACCGCTTTCATTACCAATTTAGGAAAAAGTATCGAACCTACAACTGCAATCTTGATTCCTAGGTAATCTAAAATTCCTAAACCGGAAATAGTGGCATCCTTAGAGACTGTTCTAAAAGATTTTGCAGCTCGACTTGGGTTTGAGATTCGCATTACTTCATCGGTCAAACCCATAGTCACTGCAATTGCGGCAGGTTCTCTTAATAATCGCGCAAACCTTTTACGGTTTCCGATCTCTTTACGGGATCGATTAGTTTCGGATGAAGCTAGTAATTCATTAACTTTAGAAACCGCCATTGAAACTAATCCATCAATTCTGGGGTCAGTTTCATTTTCCCTAGACAAACTTGCACTTCCATTCTGCGAATAATCGAACTGACTTCTGCCTAGCCTAGGTTATCCCTCAGCCAACGAGGTAAGGTTTGGACGTGATAGATATCTACTCCGACCCAATGGGAGCGGCGCAAAGCGCAGCGCTAGCGCTTAAAAATAAGACCGGCAAGATTTCGCATGATGTTGCTTTAGTAATGGGTTCCGGCTGGGTCTCCGCCGCCGATGCACTTGGTACTCCAACGCATGAATTTCCAGTAACTGATTTACCTGGTTTCCCCGCGCCGACTGTCGCTGGACACGGTGGATTAATTCGTTCGTACGATATTGAAGGCGCAAATGGCGTAATTCACGCCTTAGTTTTTCTTGGCCGAACTCATCTATATGAAGGTAAAGGAATTGAACCGGTTGTACATGGTGTCCGAACCGCCGTTATGGCTGGTTGTAAAACAATAATTCTCACAAACGCATGCGGTGGAATTAATGCCAACTTCAAAGTTGGTCAACCCGTAATCATCAAAGATCACATCTCATTAACCGGAGTTAGCCCATTGACTGGAGCCACTTTTGTAGATTTAACTGATTTATATAGCGCAAGAGTAAGAAAATTAATTAAGAGCGAAGATCCTTCATTAGAAGAAGGTGTCTACGTGCATTGGCGTGGACCCACATATGAAACACCAGCTGAAATTCGTATGATGCGAACGATGGGCGCTGATTTAGTTGGAATGTCGACTGTTCCTGAGGCGATAGCTGCACATGCACTCGGCGCTGAAGTTGCCGGAATATCTCTGGTGACAAATGCTGCTGCGGGAATGACTGGTGAAAAACTTAATCATGAAGAAGTAATGGCTGCCGGAAAAGCTGCTGCGGATCGAATGGGAAATTTGCTTTCGAAACTTATTCATAAGTTGTAATCGTGATCTCCAAAGAGCTGCGAAATACTGTTACAACATGGATTGAAGATGATCCAGATTTAAAGACAGCGGAACTATTACAGCACTACCTCGATACTGAGAATGATGCTGAATTAAATAGTTGCTTCTCTGGATTTTTAGAATTTGGAACTGCCGGACTAAGAGGCGCACTTGGGCCAGGACCAAGTCGAATGAATCGAGCGGTAGTTGGCAGAACTGCAGCTGGGCTAGTCGAATTCATGAAATCTCGAAATTTGAATTCGATTGTAATTGGTCGAGATGCAAGATATGGCTCTGAAGATTTTACAAATGACACTGCGGAAATAATGGCGGGTGCTGGATTTACCACTTTTGTTTTACCAAGACCACTACCAACTCCGGTATTAGCATTTGCAGTTAATGAGTTAAACGTCGATGTAGGAGTTATGGTGACTGCTAGCCATAACCCTGCGCAAGATAATGGTTACAAAGTTTATTTAGGTGGTGTGGTAGATGGCATCAATTACCGTGGTTCGCAAATTATTTCTCCCACGGATTCAACTATTTCAAAAGAGATTGCAGGAATATCGGCACTCCGAACAATTCCTAGATCGGAAAATTGGAAAATCGTAGATGAGAAAATAATTTCTGAATATGTAACACGAACGGCAGCACGAGTTAAATCAGTTGGGAACTTAAAAGTTGTATATACCGCTTTGCATGGAGTTGGGACCGAAACTTTACTTTCGGTTTTTCATAAGGCTGGCTTTGCAACTCCAATTCTTGTATCGGCACAAGCTGAGCCTGATCCTGATTTTCCAACTACCTCATTTCCAAATCCGGAAGAGCCCGGTGCAATTGACTTAGCGCTAGATACAGCCCGAAATTTCAATGTGGATTTAGTAATTGCTAACGACCCTGATGCAGATAGGTGCGCAATTGCCATCAATGAAAATGGCGGCTGGCGGATGTTGCGAGGTGATGAAGTTGGTGCAATTCTTGGCGAATATATTGGAAGCGTGAATCCGCAAGGTACATTTGCCAATTCAATTGTTTCTTCATCAATACTCCGTAAGATTGCAACAAATTATGCGATTAACTTTGCAGAAACTTTAACTGGATTCAAATGGCTTGCAAAAATTCCAGATTTAACTTTTGGCTATGAAGAAGCTCTTGGATATTGCGTTGATTCAAAAACTGTCAATGATAAAGATGGCATTAGCGCCGGGCTTTTGATTGCAGAAATAGCGGCAAATTTAGCTAGATCGGGTAGTTCATTAGCGCTCTACTTAGATCAGATATGGTTGAAATATGGCTATCACGCAACATCTCAGATTTCATTACGAGTATCAGGTTTAGGAAAAATCAATCAGATCATGGATTATTTCCGAAATCAAAGACCAGCAGAAATTGCGGGTTATAGAGTCTTAAACTTCACTGATTTATTAACCTCTGATAGTGGCTTGCCAACAACTGATGGCGTTAGATTTTGGCTTGGTAGCGACGCCAGAATTATTATTAGACCTAGCGGTACTGAGTCAAAAATTAAATGTTACATAGAAGTGGTAGCTACCGGTGAAATCTCAACCGCTAAGGCCAAAGCTGATTCGACTGTAGATCTATTACGTCAAGCACTTACGAAATTATTAGTAGGCTAACGACATGGTTACGTTGGTCGATGGTTCGGAAGCTTCATTGCTCCAGTATTTAGCAAAACTTTCGGGCGTAGATAAAGTTGGCGCGGATCAACGTGCTGCAATGCTTGGTACAAGAAGTATTAAAACCTCGAGCAAATCTTGGGCAATAGATATGGCTATCCGAATGGTTGATCTCACAACTCTCGAAGGTGCAGATTCTGAAGGCAAAGTTCGAGCTATTTGTGCGAAGGCGGTACGTCCAGATCCAAATGACTTTACTGTGCCAAGTGTTGGAGCAGTCTGTGTTTACAATGATTTGGTAAAAATTGCTCGAAAGAACTTGGATTTAAATGGCGGTTCGCATATTCCAGTAGCCGCCGTCACCACAGCCTTTCCATCTGGTCGAGCATCCATGAAAGTTAAAATTCAAGATACGCGAGATGCGCTAACTGATGGCGCAACTGAAATTGATATGGTCATCGATCGCGGTGCATTTTTATCTGGCAAGTTAGGTTTAGTATTTGATGAAATTAAAGCAATAAAAGAGATTTGTGGTGAGCGCGCCCACTTAAAAGTTATTCTGGAGACTGGTGAATTAGTTACTTACGATAACGTGCGAAAAGCCTCATTTATTGCGATGTTGGCTGGCGCGGACTTCATTAAAACTAGCACCGGAAAGGTAACTCCTGCCGCTACCCCACCGGTTGTATTGGTGATGCTTGAAGCAGTTCGGGATTACTATCTTCAAACCGGAATTCGAATCGGTGTAAAAGCTGCTGGTGGGATCCGCACTACTAAAGATGCAATCAAGCAATTGGTTTTAGTCAATGAGGTCGCTGGTCCAGAGTGGCTCAACCCACAACTTTTTAGAATTGGCGCGAGCGCATTGTTAAATGATTTATTGATGCAGCGAATGAAAGCAGATACCGGTTATTACTCAGGTTCCAATTACGTGACTTTAGACTGATAGTGAAATAAGGTAGCCAAACTATGGATAAAAGTCCTTTTGAATACGCGCCGGCGCCTGAATCACGTGCGCTAGTTTCAATCAAGCCACAATACGGGTTATTCATTAATGGTGCATGGGTAGAACCAAAGTCAAAAACTAAATTTGCAACTATTAACCCAGCTACTGAAGAGGTCTTAAGTAAAATAAGCCAAGCAAGCGATAGCGATGTTGATCGGGCAGTAAAAGCAGCACGGGCCGCATATACAAAAACTTGGTCAAAAATGCCCGCAAAAGAGCGTGGTAAATATCTATTTCGAATCGCTCGTATCATGCAAGAGCGGGCTCGTGAATTCGCAGTATTAGAAACGCTGGATAACGGAAAACCGATAAGAGAATCTCGCGATGTTGATGTTCCACTTGCCGCTGCACACTTCTTTTATCATGCGGGTTGGGCAGATAAATTAGATTACGCCGGTTTAGGCTCTAATCCAAAGCCTCATGGTGTTGTGGGCCAGATTATTCCTTGGAATTTTCCATTACTAATGCTTGCTTGGAAAATTGCACCAGCTCTAGCAACCGGCAATACCGTTCTTCTAAAACCTGCTGAAACTACCCCGTTAACTGCACTTTTATTTGCGGAAGTTTGCCAACAAGCCGAACTGCCAGCTGGTGTTGTAAATATTATTACAGGTGATGGCGCGACAGGTGCAGCAATGGTTAACCATCCTGATATCGACAAGATTGCGTTCACAGGCTCAACTGAAGTTGGTAAATTAATTGCACGGTCGATTGCGATCTCTGGGAAAAGTGCAACTCTTGAATTAGGTGGCAAAGCTGCAAATATCGTATTTGAAGATGCACCGATTGATGAAGCCATTGAGGGAATTGTGAATGGAATATTCTTTAATCAAGGTCATGTTTGCTGCGCTGGTTCACGACTGATTGTTCAAGAAAATATCTACGATGAACTATTGGAAAAACTTAAACGGAGAATGTCGTTAATCCGAGTTGGCGACCCATTAGATAAAAATACTGATTTAGGTGCAATTAACTCGGCAGCACAATTGGCGAAAATTAAAGAGCTATCTATCTCTGGCGACACTGAAGGCGCATTTCGATGGAGCCCGGATTGTTCACTGCCAAGTAAGGGATTCTGGTTCGCGCCGACAATCTTCACTGGCGTTACTCAATCACATCGAATTGCTCGTGAAGAAATATTTGGCCCAGTACTTTCAATCCTTACATTTAGAACGCCGCAAGAAGCGATTGAGAAAGCTAACAACACGCCTTTCGGACTATCGGCTGGAGTCTGGAGTGAAAAAGGTTCTCGAATACTTTGGGCGAGTAAAGCGCTTAAAGCCGGCGTAATTTGGGCAAACACTTTCAATAAGTTTGATCCCGCTTCACCATTTGGTGGTTATAAGGAATCTGGTTGGGGACGCGAAGGTGGCCGCCATGGTCTCTCTGCGTATTTGAAAGGTGCAAAATGAGCCGCATCGATGTAAAGAAAACTTACAAATTATTTATTGGTGGCCAATTTCCTCGAAGTGAATCTGGACGCAGTTATGAAATAACAGGCGCAGACGGAAAATTCATAGCCAATCCAGCACTTGCATCACGAAAAGATTTAAGAGATGCAGTAACAGCAGCTAAATCTGCGCTGCCAGGCTGGAGTGGCGCTACCGCATTTAACCGCGGCCAAATTCTCTATCGGATTGCTGAAATTATGGAAGGTCGTCGCGATCAATTTGTTGCTGAGATACTTGCGCTAGAAGGTGGCACAACAAAGGCGGCAACTGCTCAAGTAACCGAAGCAATTGATTTATGGGTTTGGTATGCCGGATGGTGTGACAAGATTTCTACAATAGCTGGAGCAACTAATCCAATCGCTGGACCTTATTACAATTTCACGATTCCGGAAGAACTTGGCGTTGTTGGAGTTATTGCAGAACAAAAGGAATCACTTCTAGGATTAATTGCAGCGATTGCGCCTGTAATTTCTACTGGAAATACTGCAGTAGTAATTGCGAGCGAAAAACGCCCACTACCAGCGATAACGCTAAGTGAGGCGCTAGCAACTAGTGATCTACCTGCTGGAGTATTAAATATTTTGACTGGAAAAGTTTCAGAATTAGCGCCATGGCTGGCGTCACATATGGAGATAGATGGTCTTGACGTTACTGGCGTTAATTCAAAGATTGAGTCTGAACTTCGGATTGCTGGCGCTGAAAATCTAAAACGGATTCACCGATTTAATAAAGCGCAATCACCAGAACGAATGTTGGCTTTCATGGAAGCAAAAACGGTCTGGCACCCAATCGGAGTTTAATTACTCCCCAGCAATTCTTGCATAAGCTGGCTTTATCACAGTCTCAATAATTGCTAACCGCTCTTCAAATGGAATGAATGCGCTCTTCATTGCGTTTACCGTTACACGTTGCAAATCAGCGAAGTTCCAGCCAAATGCCGCTACCAATTCATTCATTTCGTGAGTCATTGAAGTTCTTGACATTAAACGATTGTCAGTGTTTACCGTAATTCGAAAACGTAACTTTGCTAATACTCCAATTGGGTGTTCTGCAATAGTTTTTGCAGCGCCAGTTTGTAAGTTTGAAGTTGGGCAGAGTTCCAAAGGTATGCGACGGTCTCTTACATAAGAAGCCAATCTTCCCAACTTTGGCGTGGATCCTGAAAAATCAATGTCGTCAATAATTCGCACGCCATGTCCTAAGCGCTCTGCACCGCAATGTTGGATTGCTTCCCAAATGGACGGCAAACCATAAGCTTCGCCGGCATGGATAGTGAAGTGCGCATTTTCTTTCCGCAAATATTCAAAGGTATCTAATTGATTTGTTGGTGGAAATCCATCTTCTGGTCCAGCAATATCAAAACCGACAACCCCTTGATCGCGATATTTGATAACCGCTTCGGCCGCTTCTTGCGAACGGTTATTTTGGCGCATGCCGCAGAGGATGGATTCGACTCGAATTGAATTGCCTTCGCGTTTAGCTTCAGCCATTCCTTGCTGGTAACCCTCGGTTGTTGCTTCAACAACTTGGTTTAGCGTTAATCCCTGCTCTGTGAAAAGTTCTGGCGCTCCACGTACTTCGGCGTAAACCACACCATCTCTCGCAAGGTCGATCGCGCATTCGCGAGCTACTTGGACGATGCCTTCGCGAGTTTGCATTACAGCAATAGTGTGGGCAAAAGTTTCTAAATATCTTACTAGCGAACCAGAATCGCAAGATTCTTGAAACCAATCTGCAAGTTTTTCTGGATCGTTTGTTGGAAGTTTTTTATAGCCAATCTTCTCTGCAATGGCAATAATTGTTTCTGGTCGAAGTCCGCCATCTAAGTGATCATGTAAGAGCGCTTTCGGCACTTTCTTAACTTGCTCTTTACTTGGAACATTCAATAACGACATCGGTTTTTCCTCTTTAATTTAATCTATTCGTGCAACTATTAGTGGTAATCGTTCCACCTTTTGATTAGAAGTTGAAATCGAAACGGCGCCATCAAGAGCGGCAAGTGAGCGGGTAAACCTTTCGGGTTCATCCGAATGAAGCGTAAATAACGGTGCACCTTTTTTAACCATTTCACCTGGTTTGACATGCATTTCGATGCCAGCAGCAGCTTGTACTTTTTCTCCTTGGCGGGATCGACCGGCGCCTAATAACCAAGCGGCTACACCAACTTTCATGGCATCCATTTTTGTTAGCAAGCCATCGGTTTCTGCAAATACTTGTTGGGTTTCTTTTGCGGTTGGCAGTTTTGCATCCGGGTCACCACCTTGCGCTTTAATCATGCGACGCCAATGATCCATTGCGCTGCCATCTTTTAGAGCAGCTGCTGGATCTTTACCTTTAACGCCAACCAATTCCAACATTTCTCTTGCTAATAACAGAGTTAACTCAACAACATCGGAGGGTCCACCGCCAGCTAGAACTTCTATTGATTCTCTAACTTCAAGTGCATTACCTGCTGTTAGACCAAGCGGTATATCCATAGCGGTAACTAGCGCACGTGTTTTAACACCCGCACGAACACCTAGATCTACCATAGTCCGTGCTAATAATTTTGCTTGTTCTGGATCGGAGATAAATGCGCCGCTTCCAGTTTTGACATCGAGAATTAATGCGCTTGTACCTTCTGCGATTTTCTTGCTCATGATGGAAGAT
>CAIRHO010000008.1 GCA_903878415.1 uncultured Actinomycetes bacterium | reverse complement strand
GAAGTAGCGCAACCATTAGATAAATCTAAGAAAAATTCCAAAAGGGAAGTTTTGCCGGGTGAAGGAAGTTCGATTGCTAAAGCTTGGCTCGCCGCATTAAAAACTAGTGTGAGAAGGGATCCGATCTCGGTTCTCCCATACGGTTCTCCGGCTACTTCTTGGTTAAAGGACGCGGCTCCTAGTGAGTTGAAGTTTTATGTTTCGGAATCCGTGTCACGTGGTGCACAATTTTTTGGCCGTAGCGTCACCAGTGTTATTACCTATCCGGGTCAACCAAAAGCAAATATCCCGAGAGTGGTCCAAGATAATTACAAATTAATTCGAAAACAAATTACCGCTCTCTCAAATGTGTTGCCTTTGGAAACCATTATTAATTACAGGTTAGGAATTGCTGGATTAACCAATCCAAATTTAAATCGGAGTGAATTGATTGCTCTGGATGAGATTTACAACTCCGATTTTCTCCGTTTTGAAAATAAGTTGCGTTTAATAGTTGGTAAGTACCGTGTTACTTCGGAGCGAGAAAAAATCCCAGTAACACTGGTGAATGATTTCGATGTTGAGTTGAAAGTGAAACTTGTCGTAACTCCGCTAAATGGCAAAGTCATTGCAACTCCTATCCCAGATTTAACACTTGCACCAAATTCTAAATTACAAGTGGAGATTCCAATTAGAGTCATGGCTTCAGGTTCCACAACCTTACTAACTCAGATTAAATCTGAAACGGGTGTTTTATTAAAAGAGCCGGTGCAATTACCGCTCACGCTTTCAGTAATTAGCCCAATTACAACTTGGTTTACAACAGGTTCTGCAATAATTCTCTTATTAGCTGGCGTGGTGCAAAGCGTTCGTCGAATTAAACGGAAGCGGGTTTGAAATGAGCGATGATGCACTCCTGATTCGTTCCTCTTCTTTAATGGCGCTAGGCACAATATTTTCTAGAGCCACTGGTTTGGTAAGGAATCTACTTTTAGTCGCTGTTCTAGGGACAGCTTTGCTGGGTGACGTTTACAACGTCGCCAACACGATGCCGAACATTTTGTATAACTTGTTAATTGGTGGCGCGTTGACCGCTGTTTTTGTACCGCAGATAATCAGAGCATCTCGAGAAAATGATCGTGGTAGCGCTTATATCTCTAGGCTTTTTACTGCAACAAGTTCCGGGCTTTTATTAATAGTTGCGGTTGCTACTTTATTAGCACCAGTATTAGTTCATCTATATGCGCCATCTTTTAGCGGTCGATCATTTGATATAACTGTTGCTTTCATGCGTTATTGCTTGCCACAAATATTCTTTTTGGGAATTTTTGCACTGCTTGGACAGATCGCTAACGCTCGAGGTGTATTTGGTCCGATGATGTGGGCCCCGATTTTAAATAATTTAATTGCGATCGCGTTATTTACCTACTTTCTGACTTCAGTTTCTGATCTGAGTTTTACCAGAATTACCGACTCCCAAATTCGCACACTCGGTCTGGGTACAACACTTGGGATAGTGGCGCAAGCTTTGATTTTGATTCCAGTCCTAAAACGGAGTGGGGTATCACTTCGACTTCGTTTTGATTGGCGTGATGCTGGATTAGGTAAGTCGCTTCGGTTAGCAAGTTGGACTTTTCTTTTCGTTTTAATTTCACAGATTGGTTATTTAATTACGGTAAATCTTGCCACTAGAACTTCGGTGACCGCGTTGGCTGAAGGTGTTACTTACGGCGTTGGATACACGCCATATAGCAATGCTTATTTAATTCTTTTATTGCCACATTCGATTATCACGATCTCGGTGGTTACAGCTTTACTTCCAAAACTTTCAGAGATGGCAATTGATAAGAGACTAGTTGAGCTCCGCGAACAAATAGTGAAAGCAATTAAATTAGTTGGAATTATTACAGTGCCTAGCGCTTTCTTCTTTCTGTTTTTCGGCCCGTTGATTGCTGAAGTTTTGTTTTTTGGAATTTCAAATGACGATGCCCGATTT
>CAIRHO010000007.1 GCA_903878415.1 uncultured Actinomycetes bacterium | reverse complement strand
TGAAGTTAATTTGCCAGATCATGGCGAGATTTGGTCACTTCCTTGGAAAATAGCAGATTCCGCAGTGAATTTTTCAGCGAGCGTTACAGGAAAACTCTTTAATTATCGGTTCACACGAAAGATTTCATTAGAAGGCAGGAAAATAACCCTTAGCTATTCGGTATCAAATAATGGTGATAGCGAATTTAAATATATGTGGTCGGCACATCCGCTCTTTAAAATTGACGAAGATATGAAAATAGAAATTTCTGGAAATCCAAAAATGTTAAAAGAATTTGGTTACGGTGGCCGGATTGGCGAAGACGGCGAAGCCTGGTATGGCGGACATTTAACCGAACATACTTGGCCAAAAGTTGTTGGTAGTGACGGCAACTTAAACGATATGAGCAAAGTTTCGTTGGCAAAAATATTGACAGATAAAGTTGTATTAGATGCTCCGATTGATGGCGTTGTTAAGCTAAAGAAATTGAAATCTGGCCGAGTCTTGACCATGAAATTTGCGCCTACCGAAATTCCGTATCTTGGAATTTGCTATAACTTCGGCGCTTGGCCTTTAACGGGGGAGCCAGCAACCTGGGTAGCTCTGGAACCAACGACAGGAAGAACTGATCGATTGGATGAATGTATGAAGCTAGGAAGTGCAAATATTTTGAAAGCAAGAGAAAGCAAAACTTGGCAATTAGAGTTAGAGATTAATTAAAAAGTACTGTCTTATTCCCTTTTATTCCTGGCTCCAATACAAATGTCATTCCCGAATTGGGATTATCGCCATCATCTGTGCTTGCAGTGGTCACTATCAACATATCTAGATTTTTGCCAGCAAATGCGCATGAAGTGATGTTTTTAACTGGCATCTTTATTTCATGAGTTTTCTTACCTGTGCTGTCATATCGGCGAATGTGTGAGCCGCCCCAAAAACCAATCCACATGCCGCCTTCGGAATCCGAACAACCACCATCCGGCATTCCGTCGCTCTCATCAAATTTAACTAAAGTTCTTCGATTTGTAATGCCAGAATCTGCGTAATCGAATTTATCTAATTGCATGGTTAAGGTGTCGACGTAATAGAAAGTGGTTCCATCCGGAGTCCAATCCAGAGCATTACTAATAGAAACGGGTGCTAGTAATTTGGTAATTGTTTTACCATCTCTTGAAAATTTATAAAGCGAACCAGCATCTTTCGCGCCATCAAATGCCATAGTGCCAGCAAATAATTCGCCATTTGGGGCAACCTTGGCATCGTTCCACCTAACTGGAATTGCTAATGGACCGGACTCAGCCTCTAACCAACTTGGCAGAGGATTTTCAGTGCCATCAACCTCTCTTAAAGTTGCACCGGATGCGTGGCCAAGTACAACACCGGAGTTCTCACGTGGCAGTGCGAAGCCGACTTCCGCAGGTGTATCAAACGAACCAATTTCACCAGAATGGATATCTCGCCATAAAACTTTGTAAGACAAAATATCGATCCACATCACGTGGCTATTTTTTAAACCACTAGAAGTAGGACCTTCTCCTAAAGTACAACGACGTTCGTCAAATATTTCAAGTTTCATATTCTTCTTCAAATTTCTATTCTTGAGGAAGGTCGCTATTTCTTAGTTTTTTGAGTCGAAATCCAAACCGCAACAATCATCACAGCACCGATTACGGCCTCTAGTAAGAATGGATTTAAACCAATCATTACTAAGCCTTGTAAAATTACTTGCAGGAAGAGAATCCCGATAAATGCTCCAGTTAGGGAACCGCCACCGCCGGTTAATTTAATACCGCCAACGGCTGCTGCGGCGATAACGTTTAGCTCCCAGCCAAGGCCAGTTACCGCATCAGAACGTTGCAGTTTGCTCATTAAGAGGATTCCAGCAAAAGCAGATAGAGCACCGCAAAGTGTAAATAGTCCAATTTTAATTTTATCCACTTTTATTCCAGATAATTTTGCCGCAACTTTATTTCCGCCAATTAAATAAAACTCTCGACCCAGCACACTTCGACGTACGAATTGATCAGCAGTAATAAAGAGAATTAAAAAAATCCAAACTGCAGATGGAAAACCCAAAATCATTGGTCGGGATAAATTACCAGTGCCTTGTGGCAGTGGATAAACCGGATCGCCACCGCTAAGCACATATGAAATACCTCGGGCCAGGAAGAGCATTGATAGCGTTGTGATGAAGGCAGGAATTCCAACTTTGATTGTAATAAAGCCGTTTAGAAAACCAACAAATGCACCAATCCCTATTCCAATTATGACTGCGACCGGGAGCGGTAAATTCCAATCAGCGAGCATCAATCCAGTTGTTATTGTGCCAAGTGAGGCAACTGCCCCAACCGAAAGATCAAGTTCTCCGACAATCATTAAGAGCGCTTGACCTATTAAAACGATTCCAGTGTAAATAACTGTAACTAAAAGAATTTTTAAACTAGCAAGGGATGCAAAGTAACTATTGAATGTTGAGAAGAGAATTAAAGTTGCAACGAAAACCATAAAGAGACCAAGTTCAGGAACTTTTTGAAAAATCTGTACGCGCTTCTTTGTATTTAAACTCATGGTTGTCATTATGCTTCAATCTCCTCACGTAATCATCAGCTTTTTAAAAACGATCTTTATTTAGCCCTTTGTAACTTTTCGTTACCTAGCTTTGACTGCTAGCCCTGCCGAAATAACCCCCCGTTATCATTGACTTATCTGAAGAATTCATGAAGCATAACTGATAACGGTTAATTGTAAACAGTCATTGGATGCTAGTTGCAATAGCCACTCGAGGAAAGGGATTACTCAAAGATGGTAAAGAAAATAAAGAGAGATAAGGCTATTTTTAAAATATTAGCAATATTCTCAGTTTCAGCACTTTTATTATCAGCTTGCTCTTCTAAAGCGGATGACACCGCTGCCACTGGCGATGCTGGCGGAACTGCAGCTTCAAAGGTTTACACACCTATGGCAACAGCACCATGCGATTTGAGCGGAAAGTCAATTACTTTCTTGTCAGTACTTAAGGGTCACCCAACTCTTAGACTTTGGCAGCAAGGTTTCTTGGATCAAGCAAATGCACTTGGTTTCAAGAGCGCAACAATCGTTTCACCTGATGAGCCTGACTGGACTAAAGCAGTAACTCTTGGTGAAGGCGTACTTGCAACCGGAACTGACGGACTTGTACTTGGCTTCGTCGATCCAGTTGAAAAAGATTTGATTGCAAAATTTGCCGCAAAGAAGATTCCAGTTGTAATTGGTCACGTACAAGCAAAGCCAGAAGATTATCCTGGCGTAATTGCTTATGCAGCATTTGATCCAAAAGCTTGGGGATCAGCCGCAGCGGATGCAATCGGTGAAAAAATTGGCGGCAAAGGAACTGTTGCTGTTACTGAAGGTGGCTTCAACCCTGTAGAAGATGCAGTTGCTTCTTCATTCACAGCACAAATGAATGCCAAATATCCTGATGTTAAAGTTCTAAAGCCAGCTGAAGAAGGATTCGATGTACCAAAAGCTATTGCTAAGGCAGTTGCTATTGCGATCGCAAATCCAGATCTAGTTGGAGCAGTTGGAACTACTGGCGGAAGTCCAGTTACATGGGCCGGTGCCTCAGATCAAATCGGTAAGCCAATTTGGGCTATCGGACCTGATGCAACACGTCCAAATCTTGATGCAGTCCGCGATGGAAAAATCCTTGCGGTTGCTGCACAACCAGGATACGAAGAACATCAAATGGCTGTTGACTTAGTTGCTAACGCAATTTGTGGCAACGCGCCAGCACAATTCGCTAATGATTTGCCAACACCTATCATCTTCGCAGATGGCTTGGCACCTTATTACGCAGTTGTTGATGCAATTGATGCTCGAGTAGCAAAGCAATAGTCACTAAATAGGGGTAAGACAAAAATGGTGAACCAAGCTACTGTTCTTTAGTAGCTTGGTTCACTTATTAGGTGAATCACTATTTGCAAGTTGAGGACTTAATTGAGGGAAGGTAAATAAGAATGGCAAGTTCATCCAATAACAATTACGCCCTTGAAATGATAAAAATTTATAAGAATTTCGGACCGGTAATTGCCCTCGATGATGTTTCTTTAAAAGTTAAAGTTGGATCCATCCATGGATTAATTGGCCAAAATGGCGCAGGCAAATCCACGTTGATGAAGATTTTAAGTGGAATTTATGCAAGTGGAACCTTCGAAGGTCAAATTAATGTCGCTGGTGAATCAGTAAAAATGAGTTCACCGCTTGATGCACAAGTACGAGGCATCTCAATAGTTCCACAGGAAATAACAGTAGCTGACACTCTTACGGTCGCAGAGAATATTTTACTTTCCGAATTAGCGATGAACCGCAAAGGGTTTTATTCAAAGAAAAATGGATTGCAAAAGATTAGAAAATTTCTTGAAGATAATGAAATACCTTTAACCGCCGACCAGCTCGTATCAGAACTAAGCCTGCACAAAAAGCAAATTTTGATGATAGCGAGTGCACTTTATAAGAATCCCAAAGTTCTCGTTTTAGATGAACCAACTTCAAGTTTAACTTCTGATGAAATTGCAAATCTTTTTTCGATAGTTCGAAATCTTAAGAAACGTGGGTTTACTACCGTATTTATCACCCACAAGCTTCCAGAAATTCTAGAACTATGCGATGCAGTTTCAATTTTACGTGATGGGAAAACGGTTCGAACTAGCGAAAGATCAGAATTTGATGCCAATCAGCTCGTAAGCGACATGATTGGTAGAAAATTAGGCGACTTATATCCAGAGAAGAACGTTTTATCCAAAGATGCAAAAGCAATTTTCTCAGCACGTAATTTGGTTGTGGAGAACCCCCGCAAACCAGGCGAAATTATGGTTTCCGAATTTTCATTTGATCTACATGCTGGTGAAATTCTTGGACTTGGCGGTCTTGTCGGTTCTGGAAGAACCGAAATCCTACGCGCGCTATATGGCGACAACCGAGTATTAGCTGGCAAGCTTGAATTGCAAGGCAGCGAGATAACTTCAAAAGATATTCCCTCTGCAATTCAATCTGGAATTGGATATGTAACTGAAGATAGAAAATTAGAAGGTTTATTTTTTAACTTAGAAATAAAATCGAATTCAACTGCAAGTATTTTAGATAAGTTCAAGAAAATGGGATTGCTAAATAAGCAGAAAGAGAAGGAAGTTGCGGCCGAAATTACCGAATCACTGGCAGTTAAGCCACAAGATATTTACGAGATGATCAGAAATTTAAGTGGTGGAAATCAACAGAAAGTTCTGATTGGAAAGGGATTGCTCGCAAAGCCAATCGTTTTTATGTTGGACGAACCAACAAAAGGTGTTGACATTGCTTCAAAAGCTGAGATATATCGAATTATCAGTGATCTAGCCAAGCAAGGTGTAGGCATTATTTTAGTATCTAGCGAATTCCCAGAACTCTTAGCGCTATCACATCGGATTTTGGTTTTTTCAGGAGGCGCAATGAGAGGCGAAATGACCGGAGATATCAATAAGGAGCAGGAGCTTATGATGATGGCGATTGGTCAATCATGAAATTAAACCTGAAAGTTTTTTCGGCCTTATCACCATTTGTAAAACGATTAATTTTTGTAGCTGTGGTATTTGGGATTTTTGCTGGTCTTAATCCGTCCTTCGCAAACTACGCAAGCATTCTCTCGGTTGTCCAAGGGATTGCATTCGTTGGAATCGCATCAATTTTCTTGGTGCTACTCATAACTTCAGGCGAATTTGATATCTCGATTGGTGCTACCGCTGCGCTTAGCGCATTAACCTCCGCAATTTTGGTGACGCACCAAGGCTTTAGCATGCTGAGCGCATTCTTAATTAGCTTAGGTGCTGGGATTTTGGTTGGCCTAATTAATGGGCTTGTTGTAATTTATGGAAAAGTTCCATCCTTTATTGCAACCATAGCAATGTTATTTATGTGCAAGAGCTTGGCGACTTTTGTCTCTGAGGGCAAAGGAATCGCAGATTTCCCAGATTTGCATGAAGGATTTAAAGATTCGACTCTTGGAAAATATTTCAGCATAATCATTTTTATCATCTTAATATTTGTCGGAGAATTTATATTAAATAAAACAAATTTTGGTAAGGTTATTGCGGCGATTGGTAGCAATCCTGAAGCTGCCCGAACTGCTGGTATCAATACAAACCGAGTAAAATTACTGCTATTTATGGCAACTGGTTGTGGCGCTGCATTAGCCGGTTATTTATCCTTGTTACATTTCAGCAGTGCCTGGTTCACACTTGGCTCTGGCTGGGAATTGCTGGCAATTGCTGGCATGGTTATTGGTGGCACCAGCTTATTTGGCGGAAAAGGCACAGTAACTGGGTTATTTCTAGGAATGTTACTCATGCAAGTTGTAGCAAGTGGCATGGTTGCTTCACATATCGATCCATGGTGGCAAACCGTTATAACTGGAGTTATCGTATTAGTTTCGCTTAGCGTTGATATGAAACGAAAAAAGGTTAAGTTCGATGCCAAGTAAGGCTTTGTTCATTCCTAACCGATTCGATAAGCAAGTTGTAATTGTAACTGGTGCGGAGTCGGGTATCGGAAAAGCAACCGCAACTAGATTTGCGCAAGAAGGTGCGATTGTTTACGGCTTAGGTTTGCGCGCAGAGATTGGCGAATCTTGGGTTAAGGAGATGGCTGGCTCTGGCTTAAAAGTAAATTTTAAAGTTTGCGACCTTAGAAAGTCAGCAGCGATAGCAGACGTGGTAAATGGTATTGGGGAAGCTAATAACGGTATTGATGTTGTTGTAAATAATGCTGGCACTTTTCTATTCAGATCAGTTGATGAAACTACCGAAGATGAATGGGATAACGTTTTAGATACAAATTTAAAAGGAGTTTTCTTAGTATCAAAATATTCAATCCCATTTCTGCGGAAACGTGGTGGTGGATCAATCATAAATATCGCCTCAGTACATGCCTATGCAACGATGGAGAAAGTCGCTGCGTATGCAGCAAGCAAAGGCGCAGTAGTTGCGTTAAGCCGCCAGATGGCAATTGATTACACTAAAGATAAAATTCGAGTTAATTCAGTAGTTGTTGGGGGAGTAGATACCGACATGTCTACTGCTCATGCGTTGGCGATTGGTAAACCGTTAGATGACCTTGGTTTTAATTCTGATGTAACCAAACTTGGGCGAGCTGCCCAGCCTTATGAAATTGCTGCCGGGATCACTTTCTTAGCTTCCTCGGATGCTTCGTTTGTCATTGGTGCGCCATTTATTATTGATGGCGGGCTGTTAACAGATCTTTAGACTTTCTAGCCAATCATTTCTGAATCGCGCGTATTGGTAAGTTCATGAATACAGCCTTTATTTACATCATAATTAGCGCATTCATCACAGAGTAGAACCAATTCATGGCAGGCTAAATTCGCGCAGTTGTAGAACTGTTTCGTTGCCTTTGAGCATCTTTCACATTCACCTATGACCTTTGTTTTATTAGAGAAATCAATCGCTAAACGGGCGTCAAAAGTGAAGAGCGAACCTTCCCAAAGTGAGTCGTCTCCAAATTTTTTCCCGTAGCGAACAATGCCGCCTTCGATTTGATAAACCTCTTTAAAGCCGCGCTTTTTCATAACCGAAGAGAGAATTTCACAACGGATTCCACCAGTGCAGTAGGTAACGATTGGTTTATCTTTAATGTAATCGTATTTGCCACTTTCAATCTCATCTACAAAGTCACGTGACGAAGTTACATTTGGAACAATTGCATTTTTGAATTTGCCAATTTTTGCTTCAAATGCGTTGCGACCATCAAAGAAAATGACTTCGTCACCTCGTTCTGCAACTAATTTATCGACTTCGTAAGGCTTAAGATGTACTCCGCCGCCCACAACACCATTTTCATCTACCGAAATTTCATCTGGGTCACCAAATGCAACTAATTCACTCTTTACCTTTACGCTTAATTTAGGGAAATCATTACCGGTACCATCGGACCATTTGAAATCTATTTTCTTAAATCCAGGATAGCGTTTAGTGAGTTTCACATATTTGCGAAGATCTTCAATGTCGCCACCTACTGTGCCATTGATGCCATGCTTTGCAATTAAAATCCGACCTTTTAGATTTAGCGACTCCGCAAGGTTTTGCTGCCAAAGACGAATCGCATCTGGATCTGTAATTGGCGTAAAGCCGTAGTACAGAATGATCTTTGGAATCTGCATGGCACTATTCTAAAGGAGCAGCGCTATACAACCAATTTTGTTAATTCTTACCGAGTAGCTTGCTGAAGAATCCAGGTTCTGCTGGCTCGTTTACATGGCCCTGGCATCGATCCTTGGTTGGTACATCATGGAGTGCATCTTCTATATGTTCTCCGCAGCCACTCCAAGTGGGTTTACCGCAACTCTTGCAACTCACTTTGCTACACATGTTTCCAACCTTATCGCAAAGGATCTTGATCTTAAAGATTTCTAAACGTTTCGGCTTTTTATGGGATGTAAAAGTACTTGGTTCTAAAGTACTCTTCCGAAATGCGTAAAACCGATCGTGCTCATGCAGAATTACTGGACCTACAGGACCCGCTTGCGGAGTATCGAGGCAAATTCTTAATTGCTGACCCGGAAGTTTCCTACTTAGATGGTAATTCCCTCGGCCGATTACCTATTGCAACTATAGATGCGCTAAATACCTTACTGCGCGACGAATGGGGTAGTGAAGTTGTTGATGGTTGGAGCCATTGGGTAGACGAATCGGAAAAGACTGGCGATTTAATTGGCCGCGCAACTTTAGGCGCGGCTGCCGGACAAGTTTTAGCTTGCGATACCACTTCGGTAAACTTTTATCAGTTAGCAAGAAGCGCCATCAAAGCACGACCAGATCGCAAAACAATAGTTACAGATACATCTAACTTTCCGACTGATCGTTACATCCTTCAAGGGTTAGCTAAAGAATTTGGCTTGAATTTAGTGATGATTGAAAATTCATCGCAATCAGTCGAAGAGCCAGAACGTATTACTTCTGAAATTTTAACTCCATATTTAAATGATGATGTTGCGCTGGTTACATTTCAAGTAATCCAATATCGTTCCGGCGCTCGCAATGATGTTAAGGGGCTAACCGAATTAATTCACAAATGTGGCGCGCTAACTCTCTGGGATGCATCGCACGCTGTTGGTTCGATTGCGCTTAATTATGATAGCGATAGCGTAGACCTCGCAGTTGGCTGTACCTATAAATATGGCAACGGTGGTCCTGGCGCACCAGGTTGGTTATATGTAAATAAGAAAATTCAAAATGAAGTTCGAGTTCCAATTCAAGGTTGGTTTGCCCAAGGAGATCAATTTGGCATGGGGCCACTTTTTGAACGCGCTGAAGGCATTCGCGGTTTCCAAATTGCGACACCACCAGTAATTGGATTGCGCGCAGTTCAGACTTCATTTGGAATGATTGAAAAAGCCACTATTCAAGCGATCGAGGCCAAAGCAGCTCTTGGTACCGAGTTGATGATCGATTTATTTGAGGAGTGGTTAAAAGATCTTGGTTTTGCGCTTGGAACACCGCGAATTTCAAGTCATCGAGGTGGCCACATATCGCTGCTTCACGAAGATGCTTTTCAGATTTCGGTAGCGATGCGCAAAATATCAAAAGTATTTCCAGATTTTAGAAATCCAAATGTAATACGAGTAGCAATTTCACCGCTTACGACTTCATTTGTAGAAATATGGGATGGATTTGACCGGATTCGTAACTTGGTTAAGAGTGGGGATTACAAGAAAATTGTAATTAATAATGCGAGAGTTTTATAGATGTTTCGCTCAGCTCATATAGATACTTTTGCCCGAGAAAATTTACCGCCAAAGGAGAAATGGCCGGAATTAACGACGCAGCCGATTTATCCAGAACGGTTAAATGCCAGCGAAGTTTTGCTTGATAAAACCATGGTCCGTGTAGGACGCGAAAAAATAGCTTTGATAGCGGTTGAGGGTTCCATTTCATACGGTGCATTATTTGATCAGGTAAATGCAATTTCACTCTACTTGGAAAGTATCGGGGTGCAGCCGGGAAATCGAATTCTCCTTCGCGGACCCAACAATGCTTCAATAGTTGCGCTTTGGTTTGCGGTACTAAGGGTAGGCGCAGTTGCAGTTACCACTATTCACTTACAACGAACTGGTGAATTAGAAAAAATTGTAGAAATTGCCAAAGTTCAATTCGCATTAGTGGACTACCGATTCTTGGATGAATGGACCGCTGTTAAGGATTATGGTGGGAAAACTTTAATTTATGGTGGTGGCGCAGAATCAGATATCTTTATCGCTGCAAGTAAATTCACCGGCGCACACCAACCATGTGATACCGCTTCTGATGATGTCAGCCTGCTAGCCTTTACATCTGGCTCAACTGGCTTACCCAAAGCAACTATGCATTTTCATCGAGATATTTTGACAATCGCAGAAACTTTCGCGAAAGAGATATTGCAACCAAATGAGACCGATATATTTGCTGGTTCACCACCGATAGCTTTCACTTTTGGGCTTGGCGCACTCGTTATTTTTCCGTTCTGGGCAGGTGCGACCTCGCTGATGCTAGAAGCAGCTGCTCCGCCAATCCTCTTGAAAGAGATTGCTACACATGGCGTTACCGTTTTATTTACCGCCCCAACTGCATATCGGGCAATCTTGCCGTTGCTGGATGAAACTCCAATACCTACTTTGCGACGCTGCGTTTCTGCTGGTGAGCACCTACCAAAATCTACTTGGGAGGCATGGCACGCGGCTACCGGCATAAAAATTATTGATGGGATTGGCGCAACCGAAATGCTTCATATATTTATCTCCGCCGCAGATGACGAAATTATTCCTGGAATGACTGGCAGGGTTGTCACAGGTTTTACTGCGAAAATATTTGATGAAGATTTTAATGAATTACCGAGAGGTGAACCTGGCTTGTTAGCAGTTAAAGGGCCAACTGGGTGCAGATACTTAAATGATGCACGGCAGAGTAATTATGTAAAAAATGGTTGGAATTTTACAGGCGATATTTTCATCCAGCATGAAAATGATTATTTTCAATATCAGTCAAGGTCAGATGACATGATAATTTCCAGCGGTTATAACGTAGCTGCGCCAGAAGTTGAAAACGCGTTACTTACCCACCAAGCGGTAATAGAGAGCGCAGTAGTTGGTTTACCGGATGAAGAACGAGGGATGATCGTTACTGCGTATGTAGTTCTACGGCCTGGTTTTATCGCAAGTGATGAGTTAAAGAAAGAGTTGCAAGATCATGTGAAGAGCACGATTGTGCCATTTAAATATCCACGATTACTTCATTTTGTGGAAACGTTGCCAAAAACAACCACTGGGAAGTTACAAAGATTTAGATTGAAAGATTGATGGCAGAAGAAGACCGCTCGGTATTTGATCTGCCAACTGTAGATCCAACAAGCACTTTTAAATATGGAGAGTTCTCTGAACAAGTTGGCGATATTTTTGCGCCAAAAGTTAAGAAATTTAATACTTTATTGGTGCTGATTCATGGCGGTTATTGGCGCCCTGAATATGATCGAGTGCATTTGCGACCGTTTGCCGCCGCCCTAAGTGAGTTGGGATACCAAGTTATATCTTTGGAATACCGGAGAATTCCAGGTAATCCAGATGCGATGGTGTCAGATATTGATTTGGCTATAAAAAATTTGCCAACCGATGATTTTGTTCTGATTGGTCACTCAGCTGGCGGACATTTAGCTCTAGTTGCTTGCGCAAAAAATAAAGGAGTTAAAAGCGTGATTGCCCTAGCCCCAGTTACTTCTCTATTAGCAACCTACGAGATGGACTTAGATAAATCTGCGGCGCTGGAATTCTTAGGTGAACCGGCAAATTTGCGACCAGATTTAGATCCAATGACTTTTGACCCATTATCTGCAAATATATCGATCATCCATGGAGAGAGCGATCTATGGGTACCGATTGAGATAACCCGTAAATATGTGGAGAAGTTAAAAGACGAAGGAAGTTCAATCAATTACATAGAATTAGCAAATATCGGCCACTTTGAAATGATTCACCCTCAAAGTATTGTCTGGCCAGAGTTAATCTCGCAGATCAACAGATGAAAACGGAGTAAATATGCCACGGAATATCTTTATCACAGGCGGAATGGGTGGCATCGGCCAGTCGTGTGTTCGCAAATTTATTGCCCAAGGTGACTTAGTTACATTCACCTTTGCAGAAGATAAAGCAAATTTTGCGGCTGCTGAAAAATTTGCAGAATCTTGCAATGGCAAAGCAACTGCAGTTGCAATTGATATGAGTGATGCTGAATCAATTCGCAAAACCCTATTATCTGTGCAATCGAAAATGGGCTCGATAGATACTTTGGTAAATGCTGCTGCGGTCGGATCAGCAACCGTGACAACTTATGCATCTGATAAAGACCAACAAGACTCGATGATGTTTGCGATAAATGCATATGGCGCCTTGAAGATTTCCGAAATTTTTATTGAAATCACTAGCGAATCAAAAAACGTCCGCAAGTTAATTAATTTCAGTTCAGTAGGCGGAGGATTTCAAGCATTTCCGCATTTCCGACTTTCAGACGGGATGAGCAAGGCTGCAGTCTCGTTCTTAACCCGACAATTAGCGGCCGAGAACGTCTATACAAATGTAGATGTTTTCGCAATCTCACCCGGCGCTACAAACACTGGAATGTTTCAAGCGAGCACCCTTGTCGGCATGTCAGAGAGTGAACGGAATTCATTTATCGCATCCCTTCCAAAAGGTCGATTAATAGAGCCAGATGAGATTGCAGAGATTGTGATATTCCTTGCCGCTCCAGCATCAACTTCAATGCATGGCGCAATAATTGATGCTTCGATGGGGCTAGCGGTAAGGCCAGGCTTGTTAAGCGAGCTGCAATAACTTGTTAATAAAACTAAGGAATCTCTTTGGAAGGAGTAATGAATTAACGGAGCTAAACGACATTAGCAAAGTTCCTAGCGACAGCCGAAAACGGAAAAGCGATACTCTTCAATTTTATTCTGCAAATAGAAATATTGGAAACTACCTACCAGTTCTTGCTATCCATGAAATGCTCGATGAAACTTTAGATACCTGGAATATCCATAAAAGCCCAGTTGATTGGGGCTATGTACATGCAAATTATTCAAGAGTAATTATTGGGGGAGCTGGATTACTTCATAGCGTTTTTGAAAAGTTTTGGGTTGACTTGGAAAAAAATTGCAAATTGCCAATTACGATCTGGGGAATCGGAGTCTGCTTACCCGATAATGATGAGGTAAAAGGCGTTCCTAAAGAAGTTGTGAAACGTGTTTTTGCAAAATCAAAATTTGCGAACGTGCGAGATGAATTGACTCGGGATTTCTATGAGTTAGATAGCGAGATTTCTATAACCGCTTGTCCGACTTTGGTTTACGTGAGCAACCACTTTGATGTGGCTGAAAAAAGGATTGGCAATCGAGTACTTCACAGTTCGCATGTCGATCTAGAACCAAATGATCAAACTCCAATTATTCGGGATTCCATTGAAAGAGCTGGTTTCGAATATGCTTTTACGCCTAATATTGAAAGCGCTGAGAATGGTTTAAATCGAATTCTTAAGCTTTATCAGGATACTAATTATGTTGTAACAACGAGATTGCATGGTGCGATTATTGCTTACGCATTTCGGCGGCCATATATTGCAATCTCATACGATCCAAAAATTACTGCATTTCATAAACTTTATGGCGGTGGCGTTTGTACAAAAAATCCAAATGAACTTGCCAGAGCTCTCATTTCAGAGGATTTTAAAAAAGAAAGTAATTATCAGATAGAGCTTGATCGAGTTCGCGAATTCGGATTAATTGTTAAATCCGCCTTTAAAGTTGAGTGATGAGGCAAGTAAGAGTTTTAGGCCATCAAGAGGTGGCTAATTTATGGCTCAATAGCGTGATTTAATAAGCGAGTGTCAATAAATGAAACCAAGGAAGCGGTAGGCGTTCGCTACGCAAAATCAACGCAGAGCCTGTACCCATTCTTTGCAGCAGCTTTCTGTGGCTTGCTTTTAATTTCAAATATTGGCGCAACGAAGTTAATTCACTTCGGTCCAATCATTACCGATGGTGGCGCATTTCTATTCCCATTGGTTTACATAGTTGGTGATGTTTTAACTGAGGTCTATGGTTTTAAAGCTGCTCGTAAAGTGATATTTATGGGCTTTGCGATGGCGGTCTTAGCTGCAATCACTTTTTATCTGGTGCAGATTTCGCCCGCCGCGGATGGTTGGGAAAACCAAAGTGCGTTTGAATCAATATTGGGGTTTGTGCCACGAATTGTCTTAGCAAGTGTTTGTGGTTTCTTAATCGGCCAACTCCTAAATTCCTGGTCGCTAGCGTTAATTAAGGGATATACCAAAGAACGAAAACTTTGGGTGCGCTTAATTGGGTCTACGGTAATTGGAGAATTAGCTGACACCATTGTGTTCTGCACTATTGCTTTCTACGGAATTATCACTGGTAAAGATTTCTTAAATTATGTTGTGGTTGGTTATGTTTACAAGACCCTTTTGGAAGTAATTCTGTTGCCAGTTACCTACCCAACTATTGCGTATGTAAAGCGAAAAGAACCGACTTATATTTCTTAAGCGTTTTGGCTACGACCGGCTTGATATCGACCTAAGAAATCTTTTTTAAACTCAAAAAATTCTTGCTTATCAATGGCTTTCCGCATGTCGTCGACTAGTTTGATAATGAAGTACTCATTATGGATCGTGGCAAGTGTTGCTGCAAGAATTTCTTTGCCTCGGAATAAGTGATTTAAATAAGCTTTGGTGTAGTTCTGACATGTATAACAACCGCAGCCCTCTTCAATCGGAGTGAAATCTCGCTTGAAAGCGCCATTTGAAACATTGAATCTGCCGGTATTTGTGTAGACCGCGCTCGTGCGCGCTTCACGGGAAGGTGCAACGCAATCGAAAGTATCTGCACCATTTTCAACACCTACAAAAAGATCGCTCGGTTCGCCAATTCCAAGTAAATGACGGGGTTTATTACGCGGTAGCTCTTCATTAACCCATTTAACAATTGTGCCTAAAGTTGATTTATCTAACGCGCCACCAATGCCAAACCCATCGAATTCAATTCCGGAATTTTCCATTGTTCCCAAATCTTTTGCAGCTTTGCGACGTAAGTCTTCATATTGCGCGCCTTGTAATACGCCAAAAAGTGCTTGATAGGGCTTACCTATCCGAGATTGCGTAAGCGCTTGGTGTTCGGCCAAACAACGGAGCGCCCAAAGTCGGGTGCGTTCTAATGATTTTTCTTGATAGCGGCGGGTGTTATGAAGCGTTGTACATTCATCGAAAGCAAAGATGATGTCTGCGCCAATTTGATGCTGCACTCTCATTGAAACTTCCGGAGTAAATCGATGCATAGAACCATCGAGATGTGATTTAAAAGTTACGCCTTCATCATCGACATGAGCCAACCGCTCTTTTTTATCCGCGATAACATCATCAGCTCTAAAAGTATCGGCATCCATGGCGATAACTTTCTTAAACCCGACGCCAAGTGACATAACTTGAAAGCCACCGCTATCGGTAAAAGTTGGTTTATCCCAATTCATAAATTTAGAAAGTCCACCAGCTTCATCCAAAATATCGGAACCCGGTTGCAGGTATAGGTGATAAGCATTTGCCAGAAGCGCTTGTGCGCCAAGCTCTTTCATAGATTCGGGAAGTACTGATTTAACTGTGGCCTTAGTTCCCACCGGAATAAAAGCTGGCGTTTTAATTTCACCGTGGGGAGTAGATATAACGCCAGAGCGACCTAGACGGTCACCGCCCGGCTCCGATATTTCCGAGGTGATTTCAAAAGTGAAAGATTTATCAGCCATTTGGGTTATCTAACCATTACCGTTACCCAATGCGGAAGTTATCGAAATCAAAAGCAGAAAAAGCCAAAGTTGGTCCGTTGGGGGCTTCTTATTGGAAACTATGGAGCGCCACCGCGATTAGTAATTTAGGTGATGGTGTTTCGATGGTCGCCTATCCGTGGTTGGCATCTGCAATTACTCGTTCGCCAATTCTGATTGCCCTGGCTGCTGTGGCATCACGTCTGCCGTGGCTGATTTTTACGCTACCCGCAGGAGTGATCACTGATCGCTTTGATCGGAAGAAAATTATTGTCGCGATGGATGCAGCGCGCGGATTTCTAACGATTTTTGTAGCTGTAATGGTTTATTGGAAAGCGGACTCACTCCCAAAATTAAATGAACTTACTAATATTACTAATCTTGCGACTAATTGGCCACTATATATAGTCGCGATCACCGCTTCCTTTCTCTTCGGTTGCGCTGAAGTTCTTCGTGACAACACTGCCCAAACTTTTATGCCATCTGTTGTAAAAGAAGAGCAACTAGAAAAAGCAAATGGCCAAATGTGGTCAGCAGAGTCGCTAACAAATAGTTTTATTGGGCCACCTCTGGGTAGCTTTTTAATTGCAATCGCAGTATTCGTACCGTTCTTCTTTGATGCCGCTTCATTTTTTGTTGCAGTAGCGCTACTTTCGACAATCACTACGATTACAAAACCAATCACAAATGTTGAGAGTGCAAAACCAAAAGTTAAACCAAATTTTCGGGCTGAAATAAAAGAGGGTTTTAATTGGCTCTGGTCCCACGAGCTGCTTCGCCCAATGGCAATCATTCTGGGATCTATGAATGGAATCTCGTCTTTAGGAGGTGCTGCATTTATTTTATTCGCCCAAGAAATCTTACATACCTCGGTCTTAGAATTTGCGATTTTGGGGACTTCAGGTGCGATTGGCGGAATGATCGGCGGAATTTATGGGCCGAAGATTGCGAAAAAAATCGGAAGTGGACCTTCGCTATTTTTAGCTTTACTTATTATGCCAATATTTGAAATTGCGATTGGCTTCTTGAGTTCTTGGCAAGTGGTCTGGTTACTCTTAGGTATCACTACTATTTTCGCCGTTCTATGGAACGTAATAACCGTTTCACTTAGACAGAGCATCATTCCCACCCATCTATTAGGGCGAGTAAATAGCGTCTATCGATTCTTTGCTTGGGGGACGATTCCAATTGGCTTATTAGTAGGTGGCGGCTTGATTACCTTGATGGAGCACTTCACCTCAAGGGAGTGGGCGCTTCGGACCCCGTACTTCGTGACTGGGGCGCTCGGCTTCATAATTCTGGCCTTTGCCGCCCCCCGCCTTACTACCGCCAAAATTGAGGCAGCTCGCGCTCAACCTAAGTGAAATAACCCGCTGCAGGCCTAGAAGTAGCGAATTTCTCATTGCCAAAGTGGGGCAAATTAGGGCAGACTCACGCGTCCAAAGCAAAATAGATAGCTGTGGGATCTGTCGACTTTCCACAACTATCTCTTCTATCCCTTCTATCCCTTCTATCAATAGGAGAAATAAATGAAGTTAAATCGCCTTATGCGTGCTGCGCTTGCCGTAGTTGCAGCGGCTGGTCTAGCTATCGGAGTGATTGCACCTGCTCACTCTGCTGCCAAGACAACCGTTTCAATCGTGCAAAGTAATGCGCTAACTGGTTTAAACGCAAGCGTTTCTGAATTCAACTTAACGTTCAACGTTGACGTTGCATCACTATCAGGAATGGGTTTCACTTATTACGATAACAAGCCAGCGTTAGTTGATAACACTGCCTATGGTTCATACAAAATCGTAAGTAAGAAACCATTCAAAGTTTCATACACTGTTCGTTCTGGTCAAGTTTGGTCAGATGGCACACCAATGAATGCTGTTGATTTATTGCTATCCCACGTAACTGCAAACGATGCATATTCTGAAATTGCCGGTCTTGGCGATCCTTCAGATGCACGCGTAACTCCTGCGTTTAACTCAGGTGGGTACGGCGGAATTTATGCAGAGAGCGTAGTTGGTCAACCAATACTCTCTGCCAATAAAATGACTGTAACTATTGAATATTCGAACCAAGTTCCGGACTGGAAATTACTTGCTCCAGGCCCATCTCCGGTCCATGCTCTTATGTTGATGGCTGAAGGCGAAGACACGCTACAAAGTGTTGCTAAAAGCAATGCAGCTCGTGAGCGTTTCTTAAAGGCTTTCACTACATATAACACTGCAACTTTGAAGAAAATCGGAAAAATATGGTCGACTGCATATAACATCGATAAAGTTGATGGTTCCACAAACCCATTACTTCTAGTTGGCAACGGCCCGTTCATAGTAAAGAGCGCTGTACCAAATGGCGCAGTAACTATGGTTCGTAACCCTAAGTACACATCCGGTCCAAAGGTCAAATCCATAAAGACCGTTGTTTTCAAGGTTATTGGCGATGGAACTGCTGCAGCACAAGCACTTAAAAACGGTGAAGTAGATGTTTACGCTGGTCAACCAACAGGTGATGCAGTTGCGCAATTAAAGGCAATGGCTCCAGCTGTAAAGATCATCGGCGGCGACCAAGCTATTTATGAGCACGTAGATATCCGTACCGGAACTGCTTTCGGCACAACTGACACCTACAACGGTGTATTCGCAGGTAATAGCCAAAAGGCGCTTGACCTTCGTACCGCTGTACTTCTTGCTTGGCCACGTGAAGAAATCATTGAAAAGATTGTTAAGCCAATTAACCCATCTGCTCAATTGATGAACTCATTGATGTACTTCAACAGCGAGCCTGGTTACAAAGACATTATTACTAAGTCTGGCGTAAGCAAGTTCACTGAAGGTACTCAAGCTTCACGTAATGCTAAGGCGCTTGCCTTAGTTAAGAAGTACTATCCAGAAGCATCCGCTTCAAATCCAGTAGTTAAGATCAAGTTGCTCTTCGGTGCACCTTCGAACACTCGTCGGGTTTCAGAAGCAGCGCTAGCAAAGGCATCTGTTGCTCAAGCTGGATTCGATATGGATGTAACACCAACTTCTGGTTGGTCAAGTTTCACAAAGAACGCTAAGTATGACTTGGCCTTCTTTGCTTGGGTAAAATCTGCGATCTTGCAACGTGGAAACGTTGGAACATATCAAGAGCAGAATTACCAAGGCTATTCAAACCCAGAGATCGAAAAAATCTACACTGAGTTAAACGGCAAACTATTAACACAGGCAGAAATCGCAGATCGATTCCTCAAGGTTGAAACTATCTTGATGAAAGAAGCTGTATCTCTACCTATCTTCCAACACCCAGCAGTTAACGGAGTTAGCTCCAAGCTCATGGGTGTAGCACCATCACCATTGTCACCAAACCTAGTTTGGAACCTTTGGGATTGGTACTTCAAAGCCTAAGTTCTTTCGTAGGCAATAAGAATTCCGCTCAAAACCGAGCGTAATTTTTATAAGTAGTGGCATCCAGGGGAACCTGGGTGCCACTTCCTTTTAAAGTATGAGTACTCTTGGGGCGGTTTTAAATTAGATTTTAGGCTGAAAGGGATTTGGTGTTTGCTTATATTGTAAGACGGTTAGGAATCATCGTTGTCACCCTTTTTGGATCTAGTTTTCTTCTCTATAACTTAGCCGCACTGTCTGGTGATCCACTTGAGGCTTTACGCACTTCCCGAGAACCAAATGTGCAACAACAAATCATCGCACTCACCAGACAATTGCAATTAGATGTGCCACCACCAATTCGCTACTTTTATTGGCTTAAAGGAATCCTGAGCGGGCTGGTAGGACATATTGATTTTGGCATGACGCGAACCGGTCATCCAGTAGTAGACCAAATTGCCCTTGCCATTCCAACCACGCTTCGTTTGGTTTCAGGCGCAACAGTATTGGCAATAGTTTTTGGAATCTCGATCGGCATCATTACCGCCCTTCGCCAATATTCACGTTTTGACTATGCGATGACATTTGTTTCATTCCTACTTTTTTCACTACCTATTTTCTGGGTAGCGGTGCTTCTCAAAGAATACTTAGCCATTCAATTCAATGATTTTCTGGGTGAGCCTACAATCACTCCGCAATGGATATTTTTTGCCAGCGTCTTTAGTGGAATATTTTGGGCGGCGATTATCAGCGGGAGTCGAGCTCGCGTATTTGCAATATTTGGAATCGCTGGAACATCTACCGCGGCCCTCTTATCAATTTTATCTGCCACTAAATGGTTTGCTAACCCCGGTTTTGGTCCAATCGTTCTATTTGGGCTAGCGATTGGAATTGCATTCGGAGTTACCTATCTCTCTACCGGGTTGGGAAATAGCGCAGCGTTGAAATCTGCTCTAACGATGGCGGTATTGACGTTAATTCTTTACTACCCAAATCAATGGTTATTTGGCGTTAGCAATAAGAAATTGGTTTATGTTCTTATGATAGTTACGTTATTTGTCGTATCTGGCTTAGTCCCAATGCTATTTTCGAAAATTGACCGTGGTCCAATTATCCGAACCTCGATATTAGCTGCTTTTTTAATGGGTTTATTAACTGTAATTGATAAATTGATGCAAACTTGGAAGCCATATATGGAAACCGATGCGGTTTATTTCCGACCAGTCCCAACAATTGGCCAGGTCAATCCACTTTTAGAACCCGGGAATTTTTGGATTAATTTTCTAGATATTTTGGTCCACCTTTTCTTGCCAACAACCGCTCTACTCTTAATTTCATTTGCGGGCTACGTACGTTTTTCACGCGGAACGCTGTTAGAAGTCTTAAATCAGGATTACATCCGGACTGCACGCGCTAAAGGCTTAACCGAGCGAACTGTCATCATGCGCCATGCATTTAGAAATACCATGATTCCATTAACCACAATTATGGTCGTAGATATTATGTCGGTTATTGGCGGAGCGATTATTACTGAAAGAATTTTTGGCTGGATCGGAATGGGAACATTGTTCAACCAAGCGATTGGATCTTTTGATCTAAATCTTTTAATGGGGGTTTTTCTTTTGACTGGATTCCTTGGAGTTAGTGCGAATCTAGTTGCAGACTTACTTTATTCAACGCTAGATCCGCGGGTTCGTTCTGGGGCAGGTAAAAAATGATATTTAAGCGGAAGCAGAAAGTGGTCGAGAATTTAGCTGAAGCAAATGAAAATGCGATCTTTAATAAAGAGACTGAAGGCTTGAGCCAGGGTCAAATTGTTTTTCGGCGCTTTGTTCGACATAAAGCTGCGATGATTTCAGTCTTTGTATTGTTCTCCTTAATTATGATTGTTTTTACTTCGTCAGGCGTAAAAATCGGCCCATTTACGATTCCAGGCTGGTGGCAGTATAAATTTGATCAACTTCTAGATCTTCGTACCGAAGGGTGTCCGCCCGGAGTTGTTGGTTGTCCAACTTTGGACATGGTGCCCTCGTTTATAGATGGCACCGGCATGGGCTTAGGGATGCATCCATTTGGCCAAGACGATATTGGTCATGACTATTTATCAATGGTAATGCGAGGTGCCCAACGTTCTATCTATGTAATGGTTGTTATTGGGTTCCTTGGTGGATCAATCGGAATTGTGGTTGGCTCAATATCTGGCTACTTCCGTGGCTGGGTTGATGCGCTACTAATGAGATTGACTGACTTTGTTATTACTATCCCAACAATCATTATCGGTTCGGTTGTGGGTTACCACTTCGGAAATCTCGGCGTCGGATTTCTAGCTTTCTACTTGGGTATTTTCGCCTGGACCGGGCTCTCTCGATTAGTGCGGGGAGAATTTCTAAAATTGCGTGAAATGGAATTCGTGGATGCGGCTCGAGTAGCTGGCGCAAGTAATCGTCGAATCATTTTCAAACACATTCTGCCGAATGCGGTTGGAATCATTATCGTTTCAATAACCTTGTTGATGTCCGGCGCAATTTTGCTTGAGACCGCCCTTTCGTATTTAGGCTTTGGTGTGGTTGCCCCAGATGTTTCGCTCGGCTCACTAATTAGCCAATTCCAAGATTCATTCACAATTCGACCATGGCTCTTCTGGTGGCCTGGCCTATTTATCATCACGATTGCGCTCTCAATTAACTTTATCGGGGATGGACTTAGAGATGCTTTTGATCCAAGACAACGCCGCCGGTTAGGTAAGAAAGAAAAGGCAGCTTCACGCGATCAAGCCAAAATTGCGGCGGCGAGCAACTAATGCCTCTAAAATCGAAAAACAATAAGCAGCGCGCAAACCGCAAAGTTTGCAATCACGAACGCAATTCCGCTGGTGTTGCTAATTACTTGGCTCTCGATCCGCGCCGGGTTTCCGCTCTTATTGAAAGCTTCCAATCTAATCCGCGCGAGTTGAACCGCTACGCCAGAATAAGTACGCGGGGATTCGCCGGGACGGATATTAGTAACGCTATTAAGTTTGAGGCCGCGCAATTCGCTCGGATGGATCGATCTAGCGTGGTATCGGCCAGGAGTCTGCGCCGCCCAAGCATTAATACGCTTGGTGCCAACTTCGATATACATCGTATACATGGCATGAATTTCATCAATGAGATGCCAACCAACTGTGATTTCCTGATGGGGATTAGTGATTTTTATACCTTCATCAAAAAAAGTAATTTTCGGGACCAGAAAAATCAAGCGCGCAAATTGAGCGATCAAGATCGCCCAAGCTATCGCAGTGATTTTGTTATGTACCGTGGCGCTCGAACTGAAAAAACTCGAAGCGGCCATGCCGAAGCAGAGCGCATAAATGCTGATCGCCATGAAAACGTTACTTCTAGGTCGATAGATCTCCGGGTTGCTCACCTCGCAATGTTCTCACGAAAGGCTGCATGATGTCCGAGCCAATCCTAAAAGTTAAAGATTTCACAGTTGAATTCTGGGTAGATGGAGTTTGGTATCCAGCTGCGATAAATATGAATTTCCAAATTGCACCAGGTGAAGTTCTAGCCATCGTTGGCGAGTCAGGTTCTGGTAAATCAACTACTGGCATGGGTTTAATGAGTCTGCTTGCCACGAATGCTCGAATGACAGGAAGTGTTCAAGTTAAGGGCCATGAAATGATTGGCGCGAAACCATCGGTTTTGCGTAAGTATCGCGGTAAAGAAGTTGCCTATATTTTTCAAGAGCCAATGACTGCGCTAAATCCGGTATACACAATCGGCTTCCAAATTGTAGAAACGCTCCGTACCCATTTTGATATGGGGCCAAACCAAGCTAAAGATCGCGCGATCGAATTATTAACTTTGGTTGATATTCCAAATCCAGCTGGCTCTTTCAATAAGTATCCGCATCAACTCTCTGGCGGCCAACGTCAACGTGCCATGATTGCGCAAGCGCTCGCCTGCGACCCAGGGCTACTAGTAGCCGATGAACCGACTACTGCTCTAGATGTAACGGTACAAGCAGAGATTCTAGATTTGATGCGTGGCCTAAAAGATAAGTTGAATTCAGCGATTTTGCTGATCACTCACGATATGGGCGTTGTCGCAGATATGGCTGATGAGATATTGGTTATGAAAGATGGTTTAACTGTCGAACACGGCACCGCCGACGAAATCTTTAATCGACCATCGCATCCGTACACAAAAGAGCTATTGGGAGCAGTTCCAAAACTTGGTAGCAGTGTAAAACGAATCCTGAAGGCCGACCCAAGTAAGGGCAGCGCCCCGGTTTTAAATTTAGAGAACGTAACAATCGAATATCCAAAGCGCGGTCGCATTCCTGCGTTTACTGCGGTTAAAGAATTTAATCTCCAGATATTCCCAGGCGAAATTGTTGGCTTAGTAGGAGAGTCTGGTTCGGGTAAAACAACTGTAGGTCGCGCCGCGATTGGTTTGCTTCCGATCAAGGCCGGCAAAATTGAAATCGTCGGAACCGATATTTCGCATGCCACCCAGAAAGACCTTTTTGCGATTCGCCGCCATACCGGCATTGTTTTCCAAGATCCGGCGAGCTCATTAAATCCCCGCCTTCCAATTGGCGAAAGTATCGGCGAACCAATATTTTTGGCGGGAATAGCAAAAGGTGAAGCGTTAAATAAGAAGATAGAAGATTTACTCGATCAAGTAGAACTTCCACGCAGTTACCGCAATCGATACCCACACGAGCTCTCTGGCGGTCAGAGGCAGCGCATCGGTATTGCACGCGCGCTCGCGCTAACTCCAGACCTTTTAATCGCTGACGAGCCAACCTCAGCCCTTGATGTATCGGTTCAGGCCCGCTTCTTAGATTTATTGCAGGATTTACAAGATAAATTGAAGTTCGCCTGTCTATTTATTAGCCATGACTTAGCGGTAGTCGACATTTTGACCCACCGAATTGCGGTTATGCAAGATGGTCGATTAGTTGAAGTGGGCGAGCGAGATCAGATCTTGAAGCATGCAAAAGATCCATATACCCAAAGATTAATTGCGGCAGTACCGGTACCTAATCCAGCAGAACAGAAAATTCGGCGCGAAGCTAGATTGGCCGCGATTAAAAAGTAGTTGATTCAACTTTCAACTAAATGCTTTCTGCTCTACCCTTGAGATATGGCCATCAAATCACCCAACCCGCGTTGGTTAAATCCGCGCGAGATGAAGGCTTGGCGGTCATACATCATCGCTTCGCGCCGATTATTGGAAGCACTTGATTCCGACTTGGTTGGACATGATTTATCAATGGCAGATTATGAAGTACTCGCGCAATTAAGTGATGCGCCAAATCGACGGATGCGAATGAGTGAATTAGCTGAAGTTGCCATGCTCTCCAAATCGCGTCTTTCACATCGAATGAAAGTTATGGAAAAAGCTGGTTGGGTTCGCCGCGAACTTTGTAGTGAAGATAAACGTGGTTCGTGGGCAACCATGACTGATAAAGGCTTTAAGGCAATTGCCGCTGCCGCGCCTTGCCATGTAGATAGCGTGCGCAAGCGATTTTTAGATCAGATATCAATTAAAGAGCAGGCCGAGCTAGCTGGAATATTTAGCCACTTAACGGAAGAGCTTCGCGAACAATATAAAACTGAAAATTAATCTAGGCATTAAATAAAAAAAGACCCGGCGCTTTCGCGTCGGGTCTTTTTAGAAAGACGGGCTTACTTTGCAGCAGCCTTTTTACGACGACGACGCTTTGGGGCAGCCTTCTTAGCAGCAGCCTTTTTACGACGCTTTGGTGCTGCCTTCTTAGCAGCAGCCTTTTTACGACGCTTTGGTGCTGCTTTCTTAGCAGCAGCCTTTTTACGACGACGCTTTGGTGCTGCCTTAGCAACAGCATTTTTACGACGACGCTTTGGTGCTGCTTTTTTAACAGCAGCTTTCTTACGACGCTTTGCAGCCACGTAGATCTCCTATCGGAATGGTTCGATCCGTCACCGAACCTGTTCAAGGCATAGCCTGACAGTATTTGGCAAAAGATTCCACTATTTTGCATAAATATTGCAGTGCGTGTCGCAATTGGTTTTTTTAAAATTTTGTGTATTTACAAGAAAATAAAGGCTAAAAATGTGATGTTTTTATGTGTAGAAAGTGAGTTTTTTCGAAAAAGTGAGTTTTTGGTTGAAAAAGTTACCTAATTTAACGCATCAGTAATATAAAAATATTTTTAATTATTTTCCCGATTTTGGCGAATTTTTGCCTCCTCGACCGCAAATTTGTTACTTCTTACATCGTATCGACGAAACGATGGCATCGCCGATGAAATTGAAAATACAAAGGCGATACATAACATGCCGCCACCAACAACCGATGTTCTTAAAGAAGTTGCGGCTGCCATTCCGCCGGCTCTTGCCTGTCCGCCAAGTGGTCCAACTGAGTAAGAAAGCAATTCAATTCCGGCCATTCGTCCGCGAAGTTCATCTGGAATGGATTGATTCCAGATGGCGGCCCGGAAAAGCGCGCTGACCATATCGGATGCTCCAGCTAACACTAAGAATAATAAGATTACCGGTAGCGAATTCGTCACGCCCGCTAGCGTTATTGCGACCCCCCAACCGAGTGCTGCAATTGTGATTGCGCGACCATGATGCGGATAACTTCGGATCCAGCCACTAGTTAAAGTTACGAAAGTTGCACCTATAGTTCCCGCTGCATAGAAGAATCCGAGGGCCCAAGGAGCGCCAACTTGATCCGCCCAAAACGGAAAGAGTGCATTTGGCATTGCAAAGAACATTGCCGCTAAATCGACCAGGTAGGTTCCGAGTAAATCTTTCCGGCTTACTGCATACCGAATGCCCTCTACCAAGCTAGCTAGTGACGGTGGTGCCGCATTATCCGATGGTGGGATATTTCGTACTTTAAATAAGAAAATTAGCGCAATCGCGAAGGTAATTACATCGATTAGGTACCCATAAGTCGCACCAAAGGAGGAAATCACGATTCCGGCGACCGCAGGGCCCACAATTACCCCGAATTGCCCGCGTAAACTCATCAAAGCGCTGGCGCTGGGGAGGTCATCGTGACTGACGATCCTGGGCAAGATTGCATCCATGCTGGGGCGTTGCAATCCATTAAGTGCGGCGAAAGTGCCGGCCACGATGTAGATGAGCACCAAATTCGGATTCGGCAACATGGAATTACCAAGTAGAAGCAAAGTCATAATCAGCGCCGCAAACTCGGTTGCCCAAACCATTTTCTTTCGGTCAACTGCATCGGCTAAGACGCCACCGTAGAGTCCAAAAACGATTAACGGCACAAGTTCAACAGCGCCCATAAGCCCGACTGCTAAAAAGGAATGTGTTAACTCTTTGATTTGGAAGGGGAGCGTTACATAAGTAATCATCGAGCCAAAATGCGTGACTAGACCGGCGCTCCAAAGGTTTCGGAAATCACGATATTTCCTAAGTGGTGCAATATCTACCGCAAATTTTTTAATGAAAAGTTTCTTTCTCTCCCGGGAAGGTTCCTGATTCTACGTCCCCTATCCATTCTGCAACGGCTGCGCTCATATCTTCACGAAGATTTCGATATGCCCGGGCAAATCTAGGTGGGTTTACCGTGATCCCCATTAAGTCAGTCCAGACTAATACTTGCGCATCACAATCTTTGCCTGCGCCGATTCCGATAGTTGGAATCTTTAATTCGCTAGTAATTTGCGTCGCAAGTTCGCCCGGTATCAACTCAAGAACAATGGCAAAGCAACCTGCATCTTGGAGCGATTTTGCATCTGCAAGAATTTTTGCACCATCGCTATTTCGACCTTGCACTTTAAAACCACCGAGCGCATTTACAGATTGCGGGGTCATGCCTAGATGGCCCATGACTGGGATACCTGCTGCGACTAACGTTTTAATCTGTTCGCAAACTCGGGCACCGCCTTCAAGTTTTACGGCGTGAGCTTTTGCTTCCTTGAGAAATCTGATGGCGGTCGTTAGCGCTAATTCAGAGCTGGCTTCATAGGAACCGAAAGGCAGGTCAGCAACGACTAACGCTTTTTCTGAGCCACGAACTACAGCGCGTGCTAGTGGAATTAATTCATCGACAGTTACCGGAATCGTGTTCTCCTCACCGAGGAAATTATTACCGGCGCTATCGCCAACTAATAGGACTGGGATACCAGCGCCATCAAAAATCGAAGCGGTCATAGATTCGTAAGAAGTGAGCATCGCCCATTTCTTCCCACCCTTTTTCCAGGCGGCTAAATCGGCAATCGTGTAACGGCTCATCAGAGATTCCCTTCATCCTCGAGGCCGATATGGTCCCCGGGTTTATGGAACGTGCGGATTAATTGTATCGAGATACTCTTGAACGGTGAATACCGCGATCGCCCCGATTCGAATTGGATTAGCCCAAGTTAACCCAACCGTTGGCGACTTATCGGGAAATCGCGAGTTAATTCTTAAATTCGCCCGTCATGCAAAAGCGGGTGGCGCACATATTGTGCTCTTTCCAGAGATGGTGCTTACCGGATATCCAGTTGAAGATTTAGCGATGCGGCCCTCGTTCCGAGATGGTTCGCGCCGCGCAATTAATGAGTTAGCGCTCGCGCTAGCTGAATCCGAATTTGAAGATTTAGTTTCAGTCGTTGGGTATTTAGATGAGAGCGAGAGCGGATCTCCGCAGAACGCGATAGCGATCATTTATCGCGGTGAGATCAAAGCTAGATATATAAAGCACCATCTGCCAAATTATGGCGTCTTTGATGAGTTTCGAAATTTCACGCCGGGCAACAAATCTTTAATCGCAAGAATTCATGGCATCGATGTTGGTTTTGCTATCTGTGAAGATATTTGGCAAGAGGGCGGCCCAGTTGCGGAATTAGCAAACCGAGGCGCTGGCTTATTGTTGGTGCCAAATGGCAGTCCTTTTGAAAAGGCTAAAGATGATAAAAGATTGGAACTAGCTAGCCAGCGCTCTCGAGAAGTTGGTGCGCCACTTGTTTATGTAAATATGGTTGGCGGCCAAGATGATTTAGTTTTCGATGGCGATTCAATTGTGGTTGACGCCAACGGCAAACTACTGGCACGGTCACCGCAATTTGTTGAGGGATTAATGTTGGTCGATATTGATGCTCGAATTGGTTCTGGAAGTCCGGATATTCTGATTTCCGATATTCCAATTGCAAAGTATGAAAAGTTAAAAGTCGGGAAAGTTGATCCGTTAGATCCTTTAGGAGAAATTTGGGAAGCTCTAGTTTTGGGTTTAAGAGATTACGTATCAAAAAATGGCTTTAAGAGCGTTGCGCTTGGTCTCTCTGGCGGAATTGATTCTGCGTTAGTTGCAGCAATTGCAGTTGATGCACTTGGTCCGAAGGCTGTCCACGCGATCGCGTTACCGAGTCGTTATTCCTCAACTCACTCGCTAGAGGATGCGCTGGCGTTAGCGTTAAATACTGGGTTGAACTATCGTGTGATTTCGATTGAGCCAATGGTTGCAGCCTATTTGAATTCGATAAATCTTGATGGGTTAGCGGAAGAGAATTTGCAAGCGCGAGTTCGCGGCACCACCTTGATGGGGCTGTCGAATCAAGAGGGTCATTTAATTTTGGCAACCGGAAATAAATCTGAGTTGGCAGTTGGGTACTCAACCCTTTATGGCGACGCCGTTGGCGGTTTTGCGCCGATTAAAGATATTTTTAAAGTTGATGTATGGAACCTCGCTAAATGGCGAAATGATCAAGCGATTAAGCGCGGTGAAACACCACCTATTCCAGCTAACTCCATTTCGAAAGAACCGAGCGCTGAACTTCGTCCGGGACAGAAAGATTCTGATTCGCTCCCTGCATACCCAATCCTCGACCAAATTCTCGCAATCTATATTGAGAAAGCTGGCAGCGTTGATGCAATCGTTGCGGCTGGATTCGATCGAGCTCTAGCAGAGAAAGTAATCTTGATGGTCGATCGCGCAGAATTTAAACGGCGCCAATATCCACCTGGGCCAAAAGTTACTTCGTTAGCATTTGGAAAAGACCGCAGATTGCCGATGACTTCGCATTGGCGGGAATCTCGTTAACTTGCGAATCATTCGCAAGTTGCTGATCTCAAATCCTCCGTTAAAATTAAGCCATGTTGAAAATCGTTACGTGGTTCTTTACTCGCCGCATCGTAATCGATCTTCATCGCGCTAATTCTTGCGCTTGCTAATTTCTTAGATTTGCCAACCTACTGGTTGCGCACCGTCATCTCAAAGCTCTCCGCATACTTAAATTAATATCCCAAAATTATAGAATTGGAAAATCATGAAGGTTTATAACGACATTACCGAAATTTACGGAAATACCCCACTAGTAAGAATCAATCGAATTATGGATGGAGCTGCAGCCACTGTTTATGCGAAGTTGGAATTTTATAATCCAACCAGCACTGTGAAAGATCGGCTTGCAATTGCGATGGTTGATGCTGCCGAAAAGAGCGGTGCGCTAAAGCCAGGCGGCACAATTGTTGAGGCGACATCTGGCAATACCGGAATAGCGCTAGCAATGGTCGGTGCAGCGCGTGGCTACAAAACCATTTTGACGATGCCAGATTCAATGTCGAAAGAGCGACGTACCTTGTTAAAAGCTTTCGGCGCGGAGTTGGTTTTAACGCCAGCAAAAGATGGAATGCGCGGTGCGGTCGCCAAATCGGAAGAACTTGGCGCAATTGGTGCCGTATTAGTAAGACAATTTGAGAACGAAGCTGGTCCAGAGATTCACCGAAAAACAACGGGCACTGAAATTTGGCGCGACCTTGATGGCAAGGTAGATGCGGTTGTTGCTGGCATTGGAACTGGCGGCACCATAACTGGAGTTGGCCAATATCTACGGCAGAAAAATCCAGATATCAAAATATTCGCAGTCGAACCATTTGCTTCACCAATTTTAAATGGTGGTGAACCTGGCGGACATCCGATTCAAGGAATTGGACCTAACTTCATTCCGAAAGTATTAGATACCAAAATTTATAACGAAGTCTTAGATGTAACTGCAGATGATGCCGTGAAATATGCACGTCGCGCAGCAAGCGAAGAAGGAATTTTAGCTGGCATATCTTCTGGAGCAGCGCTTTGGGCAACATCTGAAATTGCAAAACGTCCAGAATTTGCTGGTAAAACTATCGTGGTAATAATTCCATCATTTGGCGAGCGATATCTTTCAACAATTCTTTATCAAGATTTAATGGACGCTTAATGCGATTTCTTAAGAATGTTATTGAAGATATTGATGTTGCGTTAACTCGCGACCCGGCAGCGCGAAATCGAATAGAAGTGATGCTTGCTTATCCCGGCGTGCATGCACTTTGGGCGTATCGCTTTTCACATTTTCTCTGGAACCACCGGCTTAAATTAATCGCGCGCGTTCTATCTAATTGGTCAAGAAGTGCAACCGGAATTGAGATTCACCCTGGTGCAAAGATTGGGCGACGATTTTTTATTGATCATGGAATGGGTGTAGTCATTGGCGAGAGTGCGATTGTTGGTGATGATGTCATGATTTATCACGACGTCACATTGGGGGCTAGAGGTTTTGATTTAGGAAAGCGCCACCCAACAATTGAAAACGATGTAATTATCGGAGCTGGGGCGAGAGTTCTTGGAAATATCACGATTGGTCAACGGGCCATTATTGGCGCCAATTCAGTAATTTTGAAAGATGTACCCGCACGAGGTGAACGGGACGCTTCCGAACTTTTCATGATTTAACATGGTTGTAACGCGGCTTTGGCAGTATGGCCGCCATGTCCCCAGCAGATAGCCAACTCCAGAAGCAAGAAGAGTTTGTAATTAGAACTCTGGAAGAGCGCAATATTAGATTTGTCCGGCTTTGGTTTACCGATGTACTCGGTTTCTTGAAATCTGTTGCAATTGCGCCACCAGAGTTAGAGAATGCTTTTGCAGAAGGTATTGGATTTGATGGTTCCGCAATTGAAGGTTTTGCGCGAATTACTGAAGCGGATATGTTGGCAAAACCAGATTCTGCAACTTTCTCAATTCTGCCATGGCGAACTGAAGCACCTGGAGCAGCGCGAATGTTCTGCGATATCGCGATGCCAGATGGCACACCATCTCCAGCTGATCCTCGTAACGTACTTCGCCGAACCTTAAATAAAGCTGCGCAAATGGGTTACACCTGTTACACACATCCAGAAATTGAATTCTTCTTATTTAAATCTGCTCCCGTAAAAGGTGAAGCCCCAATTCCAGTAGATCAGGGTGGATATTTTGATCACACACCTGCTGTAGTTGGTCATGATTTCAGACGTCAAGCAATTACATTATTAGAGGAGATGGGCATTTCCGTTGAATTTAGCCATCACGAAGGTGGGCCAGGGCAACAAGAAATTGATTTGCGCGATGCCGATGCGCTAACAACTGCAGATAACATCATGACTTTCCGTCATGTCATTAAAGAAGTTGCGCTAGATCAAGATTTCTATGCATCATTTATTCCAAAACCATTTACCGATCACCCTGGAAGTGGAATGCATACCCACGTCTCACTATTCCACGGCGAAGAGAATGCCTTTTACGATGCAAAAGCTGAATTCAACTTATCTAACGTTGGTCGCTCATTCATCGCAGGCATTTTGACTCATGCTGCTGAAATCACCGCCGTTACAAATCAATGGGTGAATTCTTATAAGCGATTACATGGTGGCGGCGAAGCGCCGGCTCTAGTTAATTGGGGTCCAAGTGATCGTGGTGCGCTAGTTCGGTTACCGATGTATAAACCTGGCAAAGAGAACTCAACTCGAATTGAATTCAGATCACCAGATTCAGCCTGCAATCCTTACCTTGCTTATGCCGTAATGATTGCCGCTGGCTTAAAAGGAATTGAGGGGAAGTACGAACTAAAAAGTTCTAGTGATTTAGTTTCACTCCCAACCAATTTAAATGAAGCAATTAAGGCAATGGAGAAGAGTGAATTGGTTCGAGAAACTTTAGGGGAGCACGTTTTTGAGTATTTTCTCCGCAATAAGCGGGCCGAATGGGCCGAGTATCGCCGCCAAGTAAGTGCGTACGAACTCGATCGCTATTTGCCAGTCCTCTAGTTGCAGCGATAACCTTTAGCCATGTTGCGCAGCGAGTTATTAATCGGATCCGTGCTACTTCGCGGACTCCTCCTTCGCTGCCGCGACGGGGCCAAATAACCGGTCCCTCGTCGCGGGGTTTGGCTACGCCGGTAATAAACCCAACCCGCGAATGGAGCAAGAAATGAATTTTCCGCCACAAAGTCCAAGCTCAATGCCAGTAAATCGTTATTCAAGTTTTATCCCGGTAGATCTAAAAGATCGTACTTGGCCAACAAAACAGATGAAGCACGCACCGCAATGGTGTTCGGTTGATCTGCGCGATGGCAATCAAGCGTTAATTGATCCGATGGATGCCAGCCGTAAATTGGCGATGTTCACGCTGTTAGTGAAGATGGGTTACAAAGAGATTGAAGTTGGTTTTCCATCGGCAAGTCAGACTGATTTTGATTTTGTACGAAAAATTATTGATGATGGTCTAATTCCCGATAATGTAACGATTCAAGTATTAACCCAAGCTCGCGATCAATTAATTCGCCGTACCTATGAATCGATCAAAGGTGCTAAACAAGCGGTAGTTCATCTTTATAACTCAACTTCGACTTTGCAGCGCCGAGTAGTTTTTGGCCAAGATAAAGAAGGAATTAAGAAGATTGCAACTGATGGCGCAAAGTTATGTCTTGAATTACGAAGCACAGTTCCAGGAACTTTAGTTTCTTTTGAATACTCACCAGAATCTTTTACCGGTACCGAGTTGGATTTTGCGCTCGAAGTTTGCAATGCGGTAAATGATATTTGGCAGCCCACGCCAACTTGGAAATCAATTATAAATTTACCTGCAACCGTCGAAATGGCTACCCCAAATGTTTACGCAGATTCGATCGAGTGGATGCATCGAAACCTTAAATACCGCGACAGCATCGTTTTGAGTTTACATCCACATAATGATCGAGGCACTGGTGTTGCAGCCGCTGAACTTGGTTATCTAGCTGGTGCCGATCGGATAGAAGGCACGTTATTTGGAAACGGTGAGCGAACTGGAAATGTCTGCTTAGTAACGCTAGGTTTGAATTTAATGAGCCACGGCATTGATCCAATGATTGATTTCGCTAATATTCCAGAGATTCGGAGAACTGTTGAATATTGCAATCAACTGCGCGTGCCAGAGCGTCATCCTTACGGTGGCGATTTAGTTTTCACTGCGTTCTCCGGATCGCACCAAGATGCAATTAAAAAAGGTTTAGAACACCTAGAGGTTGATGCAACTAAAGCTGGTAAGAAAATTGATGAATTTACTTGGGCAGTTCCATATTTGCCAATTGATCCAAAAGATATTGGCAGAACTTATGAAGCCGTTATTAGAGTTAACAGCCAATCCGGCAAAGGCGGCGTTGCTTATTTGATGAAGAGCGAACACCTACTCGAGTTGCCACGACGATTACAAATTGAATTTAGCCAAGTTATCCAAGCCAAAACCGATAACGAAGGTGGCGAAGTTCTAGCTGATGAGATGTGGAATATTTTTGTAGATGAATATTTACCAAGTGAGGATAATCGTTGGGGAAGATTTAGAATCCAATCACTAACTCAAACTTCTTCACCAGAAAAAGGTAATGAGCTAACGGTAAATATTTTAGATTCTGGAAAGCCGTTGACGTTAACTGGTCAAGGCAATGGTCCGATCTCTGCCTTCTGTCATTTGATGCAGGCGCATGGCGTGGATGTCCAAGTTGCGGATTATTACGAACATGCAATGTCAGCAGGTGGCGATGCCAGCGCAGCTGCATACTTAGAATGCACTATTAGCGGCGGCACCTATTGGGGCGTTGGAATCGACCCAAGCACCACAACTGCTTCCCTAAAAGCCGTTGTGTCGGCGGTAAATCGCGCACTTCGCTAGCTCTAATCGTTACGGTGAGCCCGTGGCGCTATATCGAGATCATGCGGTTATTTTGCGCACGCAAAAATTAGGTGAAGCAGATCGAATCATCACGCTCTTTACTAAAGAGCATGGCCGTGTCCGAGCTGTCGCAAAAGGTGTGCGGCGCACAAAATCTAAATTTGGCGCTCGATTAGAGCCAGGTAGCCATATTGATATCCAGTTATATACCGGAAAAACTTTTGACATAGTTACCCAAGTTGAGAGCATTGAAAATTACGGCGACACCATTTCCCAGGATTATCAAAAGTGGACTATTGCATCTGCAATATTGGAGGCAGCCGAACGATTTACTAATAATGAGCATGAGCCAGCGCTGCAACAATTTCTTTTAGTAATTGGATCACTAAAAGCGTTGGCCCACGAATCACATGACGCGTCACTGATTCTTGATGCTTATCTACTGCGCTCGCTTTCAGTAGCGGGTTTTGCACCTTCAATGACAATATGTTCAAGATGCGAAGCACCTGGACCACATAAATATTTTTCATTAATTGGCGGCGGATCAGTATGTGTTGATTGCAAACCATCCGCATCGGCAACGCCAGCAGTTGAAACTTTAGAATTAATGTCTGATTTATTAACTGGTGAATGGGAAGGCGCTGATAAAAGCGAACTCAGATACCGCCGCGAAGCCTCTGGTTTAATCGCTGCATATTTGCAATGGCACTTGGAACGCGGCTTGCGAAGCCTGCCATTGGTTGAAAGAATTACTCCGTGAAGCCGCCTAAGTTACCAAAATCTGCAATTCCAAATCATGTTGCGTTGGTTATGGATGGCAACGGACGTTGGGCGAAAAAACGTGGGCTACCAAGAACTAAAGGGCATGAAGCCGGCGAATCCTCGTTATTTGATGTTGTGGAAGGCGCAATTCAAATCGGAGTTAAAGAGTTAAGTGCATATGCTTTCTCTACCGAGAATTGGCGGAGATCGCCTGATGAAGTTAAATTCTTAATGGGATTCAATCGCGAAGTCATCCGGCGCCGCCGCGACCAGATGAATGATTTAGGTGTGCGAATTCGTTGGGTTGGGCGCCCGCAACGACTTTGGAAAAGTGTGATGAATGAACTACTTGAAGCCGAGGAACTGACGAAGAAAAATAAAGTTCTCACGCTGAATATGTGCGTTAATTACGGTGGCCGAGCTGAAATTGCAGATGCTGCGCAAGCAATAGCTAAGGATGTTGCGAAACGGAAAATTAAACCTGAAGATGTAACTGAGAAATTATTTGCTAAATATTTAGATGAGCCGAAGATGTCAGATGTCGATCTCTTCTTAAGATCTTCCGGGGAGCAACGAACATCGAACTTCTTACCGTGGCAATCTGCTTATGCTGAGATGGTATTTATGGATGTTTTATGGCCAGATGTAACTAGAGCGACACTTTGGAAAGCGATTGAGATATATGCCGAACGTGAACGTAGGTTTGGTAAAGCTTAATTAGATTATGCAATTCCTATATTTGCTACAACAAGCCACATGATTATGACTCCAATAATAGTTGCCAACATTGTTAGCCTAGATGGATGACGAGAATGTGCTTCTGGCAAGATGTGTGAAGTTGCAAGATAGATAAGAAAGCCGGAAAAAACTGCTAGGTAGATAGCAAGAACTGGATCGCTAATAGTTACATAAGTTCCAAGTGCCGCACCGCTGATGCGAGCAATTGCGTCCAAGGCGAGTAACCAAGTGCCTCGTTTATCCCAGTGTCCACTTTTAATTAATAGCGAAACTGTATTTAAACCATCACTAAATGCATGCACTAAAATCGCAATAAAAACTGCAAATCCAAGTGGATTACTAACTTGAAATGCCAAGCCAAGTGCAACGCCATCCAAAAATACGTGGCCACCCATAGCGAGCGCACCGAGCGAGCCAGCAATATTTACTGCATGTTTATGATCATGCCCATAATCAGATTCGGCCGGTTCATGAGAGCCAAAAAATTGTTCTACGAAGTGCAACGCTAAAAAACCGCCAATTAACGCCATCGAAACTCCAGGAACGCCACCGATCGAGCTAGTTCCTAATTGAAAAACCTCAGGAAGTAAATCAAAGCCGACCAGACCCAGTAATAGTCCAGCAGATAAGCCCAAAACAAGATGCAATCGATCGCGCGAGCGGATAGCAAGCATGCCGCCAGCTGTGGTTGCAACCGCAGTTAGCGCTGCTAGGCCAATGGCTAAGTTCATGGATAGAGGGTAGCAAGTGGCGATAAACTCTCACACCTGCGCCCAGTTACATCCAGTAATTGCGAAAGGTGCGCACCGCCGACAACCAGCCGGATGGAGAGCACCATGGCCCAAGATCGATTAGAAGTAATTGTTAGCCTCGCGAAACGTCGCGGATTTGTTTATCCCTCATCTGAAATTTATGGTGGACTTCGCGCATCTTGGGATTACGGCCCGCTTGGTGTCGAATTAAAAAACAATGTAAAACGCCAATGGTGGAAATCAATGGTTACCGGGCGTGAAGATGTTGTCGGTTTAGATTCTTGCGTAATTTTGGCGAAAGAAGTTTGGGAAGCATCTGGACATGTAGAAACTTTTAGCGATCCACTAACTGAATGTACTGAATGCCATAAGCGTTATCGAGCAGATCATTTAGAAGAAGCCTATGAAGCTAAAAACAAGAAGAAGCCGGATTCACTTTCTGATATTAATTGCCCAAATTGTGGCAACAAAGGAAAATTCACAACACCGCGCCAATTTTCTGGGTTATTAAAAACATTCCTGGGACCGGTCGAAGATGAATCTGGTCTTGCTTATATGCGTCCAGAGACCGCGCAAGGAATTTTCATTAACTTTGAAAATGTTGCCACCACATCGAGAAAGAAACCACCTTTTGGAATTGGCCAAATTGGAAAGTCTTTCCGCAACGAAATTACTCCCGGAAACTTTATTTTCCGAACTCGAGAATTCGAACAGATGGAAATGGAATTTTTTGTCATACCCGGCACTGATGAAGAGTGGCATCAAAAGTGGATTGATACTCGTTTTGCTTGGTATGTTGATTTAGGTATTAATCCAGAACGGTTACGGTTATTTGAACATCCGAAAGAGAAGTTGTCACATTATTCAAAACGTACTGTAGATATTGAATATAAATTTGAATTTACTGGAACCGAATGGGGCGAACTAGAAGGCGTCGCTAATAGAACTGATTTTGATTTGAAAGCTCACTCAGAAAAATCTGGAAAAGATCTCTCTTGGTTTGACCAAGAGAAAAACGAGCGGTGGTTCCCGTTTGTTATCGAACCGGCGGCTGGTGTGGATCGATGCGCACTTACCTTCTTGATGGATGCCTATACCGAAGATGAAGCGCCAAATTCTAAAGGCGAGATGGAAAAACGCACAGTGTTAAAGCTGGATCACCGGTTAGCTCCGATCAAGGTAGCGGTGTTGCCACTATCTAGAAATGCGGACTTATCGCCGAAGGCGCGCGATCTTGCTATCCAACTTCGAAAACATTGGAACGTTGATTTCGATGATGCAGGTGCGATCGGCCGAAGGTATCGTCGACAAGATGAAATTGGCACCCCATTTTGTATCACTATCGATTTTGAATCTTTAGAAGATAACGCAGTCACAATTCGAGAGCGTGACACCATGAAACAAGATCGAATTTCAATCGATCAAGTCGAAGCTTGGTTAGCACCGCGCTTACTTGGTTGTTAATAAAATTTTGTTAACCAAGAAAATCGCACCGCTCCATCTGCCAATCTCAAATGGCGGGTTTCCTAGTGGCGGGGTAACAATTGATCCGCCGGTAGTGCTTGCACCGATGGCTGGTATTACAAATGCAGCGTTTCGCATGCTCTGTCGTGAACAAGGGGCTGGGCTATTTGTTTCCGAGATGATAACGGCTAGAGCACTTACTGAGCGAAATGCTGAAACGCTAAGGATGATCGTTCCCGGGAAAGGCGAAAGCCCAAGATCTGTGCAACTTTATTCAACTAAGCCACTTGATATTAAAAATGCGGTGCAAATGATTGGCGATGAGAATTTAGCTGATCACATTGATCTGAACTTTGGTTGCCCGGTACCAAAAGTTACGCGCAATGGTGGTGGCGCAGCACTTCCTTATAAAAGAAATCTATTCGCAGCGATTGTAGAAGCCGCGGTAAATAATGCAAAACCATTTGGAATCCCAGTAACAGTAAAGATGCGAGTTGGAATTGACGACGAACATAAAACTTATTTAGAAGCAGGGATGAGTGCTGCGCAAATTGGAGTTGCTTGGGTCGCGCTCCATGCTCGTACTGCTGCACAGTTCTATGAAGGAAAATCCGATTGGTCCACGATTACTCGATTGGTAGAACATCTAGCGCCTACCGGCGTTCCAGTTTTGGGAAATGGCGATATTTGGTCGGGAAATGATGGCTTAGCAATGATCGAAGAAACCGGTTGCGCCGGAATCGTGGTTGGGCGTGGTTGTTTAGGTAGACCATGGCTTTTCGCTGATTTGGTTCGGGCATTTAACGGCGAAACTGAGCGACCACTACCGAGTCTTTTTGAAGTACGCGAAGTTTTATTTCGCCATGCCGAGTTGCTAACCGAATATTTTGAAAGTGAAGATCGGGCATGTAGAGATCTGCGAAAGCACACTGCTTGGTATCTAAAAGGCTTTAGAGTTGAAGGAGATTTGCGAGCTCGCTTTGGCATGGTTTCTTCGCTAGTCGAACTCCGTTTCTTATTGGATCAACTAGTAGATGCTCCTTATCCAGAAGCAATTGGCGATGCACCTCGTGGTCGCACCAGCAGATCTAGATCGGTCTCGTTGCCACAAGGTTGGCTCAATGATCCAGATGAGTTTGCTGAAGTTAGCGAAGTCAATGCTGGGTCGGGCGGCTGAGATGTTCGGCTTTAAAATAATACGTAAATTGCTTTCATTTATCATTTTATTAATTTTAGTTGCATTACTTTGGCCAGTTGGTCAAGTCTGGTATGCCGCACATAATCCAACTATTAGAAAAGCTGATGTCATCGTGGTATTGGGTGCTGCACAACTTGATGGTCGACCTGGTGAAGTTCTACAAGCCAGATTAGAACAAGCTAAACGAATTTATGATTTAGGTTTAGCCCCAAAAATAATTACCGTTGGTTCTGGCGCGCCAGGCGATAGAACTACCGAAGCAGCTTCAAGTAAGAATTGGTTGATTAGCCATGGAATTCCGAGTAAATCAATCGCTGCACTAGCAATCGGTCGCGACACTTATGCAAGCACAATTAGCTTTACCGATGAAATGAAAGCTCGAAAGAAACGCGATGCCATTATCGTTACTGATCCATATCACTGTTATCGAGCGATGACTATGGCAAATGATCAAGGCATTATTAGCACTTGTTCGCCCGCAACAACTGGTCCATCATCAATTAAGAACGCTGGATATCGCTATTTAATAAGGGAAACTGGCGCTTATTTAGCTTATATAACGCTGGGCCGCCACGGCATTCATATCAGCGACCGAAATCAATAGGCTAACGACTATGGCGCTCCGACCTGCGATAGAACATTCTGCTTACGACGCAGACGCGCGCGAAAGATTTCTTGACGAACCAGCAAAACGTCCTGGTCGTACCGAATTTTCGCGAGATCGCGCTCGAATCATTCATTCCTTTGCCTTACGAAGACTTGCTGCAAAAACCCAAGTTGCAGTTCCGTGGGCTAGTGATTTTCCAAGAACTCGACTTTCACATTCTTTAGAGTGTGCGCAAGTTGGTCGTGAACTTGGCGCAGCTCTTGGCGCTGACCCAGATTTAATGGAAGGTGCATGTTTAGCGCACGATATTGGACATCCACCCTTTGGTCACAATGGCGAAGATGCCCTCGCTGAGATTGCAAAAAGTTGTGGCGGATTTGAAGGAAATGCCCAGAGCTTTAGATTGTTAACTCGAATAGAAGCAAAGACGGTTGACGAAAATGGAATCTCTGTTGGTCTAAATTTAACGCGCGCTTCTTTAGATGCCGCAACAAAATACCCATGGAGCAATTTAGCGAATTCAAAGAAATTTGGAGTTTACCAAGATGATCAACTTATATTTGATTGGATGCGCAAAGGTGCTCCGTTAGGAAAGACCAGCATGGAAGCGCAGATTATGGATTGGTCTGATGACGTTGCTTACTCAGTTCATGATTTAGAAGATGGGCTAGTTACTGGGCAAGTTGTAATTGAGAATATTGAAAGAGATTTACCGGAACTTTTCAAAGTAGCACAAGAGAGTTATCTATCGGATATTTCGGTCGCAGAGGCGGAGAGTGCGATGAATTCACTTAAGAGTCTTTCTTGCTGGCCAACAACTTTTGATAGAAGTCATAGACATTTAGCGCGTTTGAAAGATTTAACCAGTCAATTAGTTGGTCGTTATGCCCTAGCTGCTGAACGTGAAACGCGTGCAAAATATGGTGATGCTGATTTAGTCAGATATAACGCTGATTTAGTTGTGCCGCGGCCGCATCGCGTAGAGGTAGCAATTTTGAAATCGATGGCGGGTTTTTACATTATCCAAGCAGAAGATTCGCAAGATCGATATGCCAAGCAACGAACCACAATTCATCGACTTGTAGAAGTTGTGAGACAAGGTGCACCTGGCACTCTGGAGAGCTTCTTTTTACAAGAGTGGGAGCGAGCTACAAATGAGAGCGAAAAATTGCGCGTAGTTATAGATCAAGTCGCATCGCTTACCGATATGGGCGCATATTTATTGCACGATAAATTGACCAAAGTAGGATAAGCGCCATGTCCGGACGAATTAGAGATGAAGATGTTTCATATGTTCGCGACCGTTCACCGATTGATGAAGTTGTTGGCGAATACGTTCAACTTAAAAGCGCTGGTGGCGGTCAGAAAAAAGGTTTATGTCCTTTTCATGACGAGAAATCACCTTCATTTCACGTAACGCCAAGCAAGGGCTATTTCCATTGTTTTGGTTGCCAAACCGGAGGCGATGTCATCGCCTTTATAATGAAAATGGAACATCTAACTTTTACCGAAACTATAGAACGGTTAGCAGAACGAATTGGTTACCAATTAACTTTCGATCAATCTTCCGGCACCAGAGCACCGGCTGGACAACGTTCTCGCTTGGTTGCTGCGAATTTAGCAGCAGCGATTTTCTATCAAGAACAATTGCAATTACCGGAAGCTGCGCATGGTCGAGAATTCTTGCAAAAGCGCGGTTTTGATAGAGAAGCTTCAGCAAGCTTCGGAGTTGGTTTCGCTCCTGATGAATGGGATTCTTTGACAAAATATTTACAAGGTAAAAGTTTTACAATCGAAGAAATTATGTTGGCTGGATTATCGAAAGATGGAACTCGCGGGCCCATAGATCGTTTCAGAAACCGTTTAACTTGGCCGATTCGAGATCTATCTGGCGATGTTGTTGGATTCGGTGCTCGTAAACTTGCAACAGATGAAGCGGATCAAGGACCAAAGTATTTAAATACACCGGAAACTCCGATTTACAAGAAATCTCAAGTTTTGTACGGGCTAGATGTAGCCAAAAAGGAGATTGCCAAGAAACGTCAAGCGGTGATTGTTGAGGGGTATACCGATGTGATGGCTGCACATCTGGCAGGGATTACAACAGCAGTCGCAACTTGCGGAACTGCATTTGGTGATGACCACATACGAATTCTCCGTCGATTATTAATGGATGACGATGCATTCCGCGGCGAAGTTATTTTTACATTTGATGGCGATGCAGCAGGTCAGAAAGCTGCGCTTCGGGCATTTACAGATGATCAGAAATTTGTGGCGCAAACTTTCGTAGCTGTAGAACCAAACGGGAAAGATCCTTGTGAACTCCGCCAAGATTCGGGAGATGCAGCGGTACGCGATTTAATTGCTAGACGAGTTCCGCTTTTTGAGTTCGCAATAAAGAGCGCAATCGCGCAATATGATTTAGCGACTCCAGAAGGTCGAGTTAGTGCCCTAAATATTGCGGCGCCATTAATAGGGAAAATTCGCGACACTTCTTTACGTCCCGAGTACGCCCGTTCGTTAGCTGGATGGCTCGGTATGGAAGTTGAAATTGTTAGCACCGCGGTTAAGCGCGGTATCTCGAATGTCGCCCGTACTGAAAACATTGAAGTGGAAACTGCGCAAGCTTGGCGGCCAGACCCTTCCGAGCCAAGATTAATTTTAGAACGCGAAGTTTTGAAAGCGCGGTTACAAATGCCGGCGTTATGTAGAGGATGGAAAGATATTGAAGGCAGTGCATTTACTCATCCTGCATATCAAAAGCTCCGTGATTTTATTTTGACTCAACCCGAATATGAATCGGTATCAATCGATCGCGCCGAGTCGGAAGATTTACGTTCTTTTATAACTGAGTTAACCGTGGAACCAATTAGAACTGATGGTGAAGTTTCAGATCGTTATGTTTCGAGCATTATCGCAAGGCTAAGAGAGGTCACAATTAGTCGAGCTATCGCAGAAATTAAATCCACTTTGCAACGGATAAACCCAGTTGAAAATGAGGCTGAATACAACCGAATGTTTGGTGATTTAGTAGCAATGGAGACGACTCGCAGAAGCCAGCACGAGTTGGGTTTAGGTGAGATTTAGAGCCTTTCCGGTTTTCAGATAGAGTTCGCACTTAGCAATCCCTGATAGCTCAATTGGCAGAGCAGCCGGCTGTTAACCGGCAGGTTCTTGGTTCGAGTCCAAGTCAGGGAGCCATTTCTCAGGTTTATTGTGAATAATGTGGAAATGATGAATCTGATGCAACGATCATGGCGCTCCCATCCGCTCCCTATCTCAATTCTTCGCCTTTGGCTCGGCGCTACTTGGGTTTATGCCGGTTGGTATAAAGCAACCGATTCTGGTTTCTTAACTAAAGGCGCGAGTGGGTATATCGGATCGCAATTAGCCGCAATTTCAACAACATCACCGATTCACTTTGCCGTTCAAAAAATGGTGGAACATGCAAATCTGCTTGGACTACTTGCAATGGTTTCAGAATTCGCTATTGGATTAGCAACACTTACCGGCTTCATGTTGGTCTACGCCGCAGTTGGTGGACTTCTAATGTCGTTAACGCTTTGGTTAACGCTATCTTGGACAGTATCGCCATATTTCTTAGGCAGTGATAGCGCTTATGTAATTATGTGGGCAGTCTTACTCGGCTCAATATTTAAGAAATCTGGGAGGTTGCGTCTACCGGATTTCTCTGAACGACGTGAAGTCTTAGCGCTCGCAATAGTTGGCGGGCTTTCAATTATTGGTGTGATTGCTGGTAAGAATTTCAAACGCGAAGCTAAAAAATTATCAAATGCTGGCTCTTCAAATGCAATTGCGAAAGTCAGCGAAATCGCAATCGGAAACTCAATAAATATTGTCGATAACTTTGGCGCACCAGCCATTATTTTCCGCACAAAATCAGGCGTATTTGCTTATTCAGCCGTTTGTACCCACCAAGGGTGCACTGTGGAGTTAGATAAAAATAGTAAACATTTAATTTGCCCTTGCCATGGCGCAGAATATGATCCTGCAAATAGCGCAAAAGTACTTGGTGGGCCAACTAATGTCCCGTTGCCAAAAGTTAAAATTTCAGTAAAAGGTGATGAGATATTTCTTATTTAAGAGATAAGCCTTTACAATACTGATATGGCAATCTTTCGAGTTCAAATTGCGTTACCAGATCGTCCTGGCTCATTAGGGGCAGTTGCTTCGGCAATTGGGTTTGCTGGTGGCGATATTCGGGGACTTGTAGTTCTTAGAAGTGAAGATGGGCGTGGCATAGATGACATCACAATTGCGATCCCTGGCAGTGATTCAACTGATTTATTAAACGTTCTCAATGCTATTGGCGGAGTAGAAGTGCTCTCAATCAGCCCAGTTAATTAATAAGAGTTGCACCATCACTCGGTAGTGAGGTAAAAAATCGAGGCGGTTTATAGCCTGCATTTGCAAACGCTTGTTCGACCGCAATTGAAATTTTTCCAGTCTCTGCTCGATCAATTAATGCGATCACACTGCCACCAAAACCACCACCAACCATCCGTGCACCGAGCGCACCGTTTGCATTTGCGGTATTCACGACTAAATCTGATTCTGGACATGAAACCGTGTAATCATCTCGGAGCGAACGGTGAGATTCATTTAAAATCTTACCAACTGTCAGGTAATCCGATTCTCGCAATTTTGTTACCGTTTCTAAAACTCTTGCAATTTCAGTAACTGCATGTCGCGCCCGCATAAATTCTGAATTAGTCAAATTCTTTTGATTATTTTCAAGAAGTGCAGCAGAGAGTTGCCGCATTGATGCAACCCCAATCTTGGCTGCTGCGCTCTCACATGAGGCTCGTCGCTCCGCATATCCGCCATCGACAAGTGCGTGATGCACTCCGGTATCAATAATTAGAAGTTGCAGATCTGCTCTAGTTAAATCTAGTGGGACTAGCGTGGTGCTTAAATCACTACAGTCAATCAATAGCGCAAAACCAGACTTTCCCATCAATGAAATAGATTGATCCATAATCCCGCAGGGGACGCCTACATAATCATTTTCAGCTTTTTGGGTTAACAATGCTAGTTCTTTCAAAGTTTTACCAAGCGAAAATAATTCGTTTAACACAAAAGCAATACTGCATTCAAGTGCAGCTGATGATGAGAGACCAGCACCGGATGGAACTTTTCCATCGATAAAAATATCAACCCCTTCAGATATTCCCAGCGCCCAGAGAACTCCGAGTGGATATTTAGTCCAACCATTTCCGTAGCCTGGTTTAATTTCTGACACATCGAAGGATTCAAATTGCTGTTTCCGTTGCGAAGATGCAATTCTTACGATGCCATCATTTCGTTTACGAATGGCGGCCGATGTATATAAATCAATAGCGAATGGCAATACAAATCCTTGGCTGTAATCAATGTGCTCGCCAATCAGATTTACTCGTCCAGGTGCCTGTGCCATTAAATCTGGTTGCACACCGAATGTTGTTGAAAATTTTTCGGCGAGCGGGTGCGTCACTACAGTTTAACCTCGCGAAGTTGTTGTGCGGATTGTTCTGGCTTCATATCCATAATAAAAGCGCCCATCGCAGACTCCGAACCAGCGAGATATTTTAGTTTATTAGGTTGGCGCCGCACGCTACATATTTGGAGATGCAATCTGAGCACATCACGTCCAACACGAACTGGAGCTTGGTGCCAGGCCGCGATATAGGCCATTTCAATTCCAAAGACACCATCTAATCGGCGGAATACTTCTTGCGAAATAGTTGTGAATGAATCAGCTTGTGAATCCGAAAGTTCAGCCATGTCAGCAACTGACTTTAGGGGAGCTAAATGAATTTCAAATGGATAACGACTGGCGTATGGCACATATGCAATCCAATCGATATTGCGCGCCACAATTCTAACTTCGTCTTTTATTTCTCGAGCAATGACATCATCAAGCAAAACTCGACCAGTTCTTGTTTTATGCGCATTGGCAACCGCAAGCATTTTTTCAACTCGAGGAGTTAAGTATGAATATGCATAAATTTGGCCATGGGGGTGGCTGAGTGTTACACCAACTTCTTCACCGCGGTTTTCAAAAGGAAATATATGGGCAATGAACTCAGATTTTGAAAGCTCTTTTACTCGATCACGCCAAGCCTCAATAACAGTACGAATTTGGTTGACAGTTAGATCTTTAAAAGATTTTCCATGATCTGATGTGTAACAAACAACTTCACATTTACCCGCTGCTGGAACAATCGGAGTATCAAAATTTAACTCGTTTGGAATCGCGAACTCTGAAAGTGGTGGTCGAAGTGATGGCGATCTGTTATCAAAAACGGCTACTTCATAATCGTTATCTGGAACTTCAGTTAGGCGGTCGTCTTTAGTTGGACAGAGCGGACACAATTCTTTAGGCGGTAGGAAAATTCGACCTTGCCGATGCGCGGCCATTGCTACCCATTCATTTACCAATGGATCTAATCGGAGTTCGCCGATACCTGGTTGCGCTTCGACAGGTCGTTGGTCTTTAGCACTTCTAGATTGATTATTGCTGTCGTAATACCTAATAGTTCGGCCGTCCGACATTGGTAAATCGGTACGGATAACGCCAGCGCTAAGTGATATCTGCGGAGAGGTCATAATGAGCGTTACTCTACCCGCATGAAAGAGCAGGCGCACTTATCTCGCGGTGGCGTTGACCTCGTCCTGGCAATCGTAGATGGCGCGATAGTTATAGAGCATTGGGGTGCGCCGCTTGGAAAATTAAATGGTTCACTCTCTACTACTAGGGAACGTTCCATAGCTAATAGCGCATTTGATAGCCGTCAATTTTCCGGCGTGATGCGCGAACAATCCCGCGGTTGGTTAGGAAATCCAACGTTATCCGGGCATCGAAACGGTAAAAATTGGTCCACAAAATTTAGCGTATCTTCACTGAACGAAACTGGAAATAAAATAACGGTAAATTTAAATGATACTAGCGTTTTAATTGAAGTAAATATCGAATTTTCTCTTGATGAACATGGCATCTTAATTCAGCAAAACAGTATTAAGAATATCGGAAATGATAATTACACCTTAAATGATTTTGCTTATTGGTTGCCGTTACCAGATCGAGCTTCGCAGACTTTAGATTTTGCAGGGCGTTGGTCAAATGAAAGAAATCCGCAACGACGCGATATTGCAATTGGAGTTTGGGTACGCGATTCTTACGAAGGTAGAAGTGGCCACAATTTCACAATATCTGAAATTGCGCTAACTGAAAGTACAAATTTTTCATCTGGTGAAGCTTGGGCGATCTCATTAGCCTGGAGTGGAAATTCAAAATTTATGGTTGAACGAATTTGGGATCGAACGCAATCAATTGGAGCTTCAGAAATTTTGTTACCAGGTGAAGTTATATTGAAACCTGGTGAGAGCTATCAAGCTCCAGCGTTGCTTGCTGCATACTCGAGCGCTGGATTAGATGGAGTTTCAGAGAGGTTCCATTCTCATATTCGCGGAAGAACTTTGCATCCAAAGCGAGCTAGACCGCTAACTTTAAATATGTGGGAAGCAATATATTTCGATCATGATGCAACTAAAATTAAAGCGATCGCAGAAGTCGCCGCTGAAATTGGTGTGGAGCGATTAGTACTTGATGATGGCTGGTTTGGCGCTCGGCGTAGCGATCATGCGGGGCTCGGAGATTGGATTGTTAATAAGAAGGTTTGGCCAAATGGTTTTACCGCAATAATTTCCGATATTCATGAGAGAGGAATGGAATTTGGCCTCTGGTTTGAAGGTGAAATGGTCAATCCAGATTCAGATCTTTATCGCGCCCACCCAGATTGGGTTTTAAATACCGGAGGGCATAGCGAGAACAACTGGCGCCATGAGTTAGTTTTAGATTTAACAAATGCCGCGGCTTTTAGCCATGTACTCGAGCAAGTTAGCGCAGTATTAACTGAATTTCCGATTGATTATATAAAGTGGGATCACAACCGCGTCGTAGTTGATGCTTCTAATAATTTACAAGCTGCGGTAAGAAATCAAACTCTTGCCATTTACCGATTATTTTCAGAGTTAAAAAAGCGCCACCCAAAGTTAGAGATTGAATCTTGCGCTTCTGGTGGCGGCCGCGTTGACTTAGGAGTTATTGATTACGTAGATCGTTTTTGGGTTAGCGATAACAACGACGCATTGGAACGACAACGAAATCAACGCTGGACTGGCCAAATAATTCCGCCAGAACTTTTGGGAACCCATATTGGACCAACGCCAGGTCACCAAACCGGACGTTCGCTCTCATTATCTTTTAGAGCGACAACCGCGCTCTTTGGCCATGCTGGAATTGAATGGGATATTTCAAAAATTAGTAATTCAGATAAGGCTGCGTTGAAAACTTGGGCCGCTTATTACAAAGCTAACCGCGACCTATTGCACACTGGAAAATCGATACGAATTGATTATGCAGACGAGAACGCTTATCTTTACGGAGTAATTGATAAGAAGAGAGAGCGTGCGATATTTTCATTTGCACAATTAGCGCCAACAACTGCAGTACATCCAGCCCAATTAACTTTTAGAGATTTAAATCCGGATAAAAATTACCAAGTCAAAGCCGTTTATCCAGCCGGTGCGCCGCTCTATATGTTGATCGAACCACCAACATGGCTAACTGGAGTAACTTTAAGTGGCGCAGTACTTATGGAAATTGGATTGCCGGCTCCAATATTGGCGCCAGAGAATGCGTTGTTAATCGAAATCAATCAATCCAATTAAGGGTTCGCTCAATCGCTTTTTTCCAAGTTGTAAAGCCAGTTGTTGCAAGTTCGCTAGTTGAACTCGGGTGCCATCTGCGCGACTGCTGCCATTGTTCTTTAAGTTCTTTAGTGTCACTCCAAAATTTCACTGCTAACCCAGCAGCATAAGCAGCGCCAAGTGCTGTGGTCTCAGCAATCATTGGTCTAGTAATTTCAATCTGCATAACGTCGGCTTGCATCTGCATGCACAAATTGTTGGCAGTAATTCCACCATCAACTCGCATTTCCGTTAATTTAACGCCACTGTCTGCGCTCATCGCATCGAGTACTTCTCTAGTTTGATAACAGATCGCTTCTAGCGCTGCGCGCGCTAAATGCGCTTTAGTCGCGGCGCGCGTAAGTCCAACAATTACACCACGAGCATCGTTTCGCCAATATGGCGCAAATAAACCAGAGAATGCCGGTACGAAATAAACACCGCCATTATCAGCAACCGTTTCAGCTAGCGCCTCAATCTCGGACGCGCTTGAAATAATTTGGAGTTGATCTCGCAGCCATTGAATTGCCGAACCAGTGACTGCAACCGAACCTTCAAGTGCAAAATATGCAGGCTCATCCCCAAATTTGAAACAAACTGTCGTCAATAAACCATTCTTACTTCTTACAATTTCGGTTCCAGTATTTAATAGCGCAAAATTGCCAGTGCCATAAGTTGTTTTAGATTCGCCGCGATCAAAACAAACCTGTCCGACCATGGCAGCTTGTTGATCGCCAAGAATTCCTGCAATTGGGATTGAAGTACCAAATGGACCGGCTGGATCGGTATACGCGTAAATTTCAGATGATGATCTAATTTCCGGAAGTATTTCGATTGGCACGCTAAAAATTTTGAGTAATTCTTCATCCCAGCTCAATGTTTCTAAATTCATTAATAGCGTTCGGCTAGCGTTTGTTACATCTGTGGCATGTACGCCACCGCGTACACCTCCAGATAAATTCCAAAGCAGCCATGAATCAATGGTTCCGACGAGTGCCCGCCCATCGATAATTGCACTTTGTATAGCCGGAACATTATTGATCAGCCAATTAATTTTGCTCCCGGAAAAATAGGGGGCAATCGCAAGTCCAGTTTTAAAGGTAATTGTTTTACATTGCTCTGGCGTAAGTGCTGATAGAAAGTCACCGGTTCGGGTGTCTTGCCAAACTATTGCATTTGATAGCGGATGCCCAGTTTTCTTATCCCAAATGGCTATGGTTTCGCGCTGGTTGGTAATTCCGATCCCTACTAAATCAGAGCCGAGGAGATCGGCTTGCTTTAGCGCTCCAGCTATTACATCTTGCGCGCGTTGCCAAATCTCAAAGGCATCATGTTCAACCCAACCCGCATTAGGCAAAATTTGGCGGTGTTCTAATTGATGTTGACCAACCACTCGACCAGCTTTATCGAAAATCATGAATCGAGTGCTGGAGGTACCTTGATCAAGTGAGCCGATATAACTCATGTCGCGTATCCTAATGCTGTGACGCTTTTTTCAGCAGCCCTCAGCCCAGCACAACATGAGCGGGCTCTGACTGCGCTTGCCGAAAAAACCTTCGATTTATTAGTAATAGGTGGCGGCATCAACGGCGTCGGAATTGCGCTAGATGCAGCTTCACGTGGATTATCGGTTGCTTTAGTTGAGGCGAGCGATTTAGCATCTGGAACTTCATCACGATCTTCTAAGTTAATTCATGGTGGATTACGCTATTTAGAACAATATGATTTCAAATTGGTTAGAGAAGCACTGCATGAACGCGAATTAATGGTGACCACCCTCGCACCACATTTAGTTAAGCCAGTCGGGTTTTTATACCCACTTCATGAAAAATTAAAGGAGCGAACTTATGTTGGTGCTGGCCTTGCGCTCTATGATGCCTTGCGTGGTTTTCAACGTGCGCTGCCGTGGCATAAACATTTAAGTCAAAAAAAGATTTCAGAGATAGCGCCTTCGCTTCGTCTAGATATTGTTACTGGTGGAATTCAATATTTTGACGCTCAAGTTGATGATGCTAGACATACGATGATGATTGCACGAACTGCCGCTAAACACGGTGCCGTAATTGCAACCGGGGTGCGCTGCCAAACTATTATTAAAGAAGGAAAGCGCGTGATTGGCGCAAGTGTAAAAGTTAATGAAAGTAATGAAGTTATTAATGTTAAAGCTAAAACTACTCTGATGGCCGCCGGAGTTTGGACCGACCCACTTTATGACGTAATGGGATTGAAACCAGGCTACCGAGTTCGGATGAGCAAAGGCGTCCATATTGTGTTGCCTAAATCTTCAATCAAATCTGAAAGCGGCATAATTCTCAAAACCCCTGTCTCAGTCCTATTTATCATTCCGTGGGGAAACCGCTGGATTGTTGGCACAACTGATACCGATTTTGTAGACGATCGAAATGAACCTTTAGCTAGCGCTGATGATGTGCAGTACATAATTGACCAAGCTAATCGTGTTCTAGATCCAAAAATCAGAGTGGAAGATGTATTAGGAGTTTTTGCCGGATTAAGGCCGTTAGTTTCGACAACGCCAGACTCACCAACTACAAAACTTTCGCGCGAACACGTCGTTGACCGACCCGCTCCTGGATTTGTATCTATCGCCGGTGGAAAATACACAACCTATCGAGTTATGGCGCAAGATGCGGTAGATGTTGCGGTACCGGACCTACGCCGAATTGTTCCAGAATCATGTACAGCCACGCTACCGATTGTTGGCGCGGATGGTTATCAAGTATTAAAAAATAAGGTCGAGACTCTTGCACAAGAATATAAATTATCTAATGAAACAGTCACGCATTTGCTAGAGCGTTACGGCTCGCTGATTGAAGATATTTTTGAATTAATTATCGAAGATCCGCAATTGCGTACTCCAATCTCAAGTGAAGCCTTAAATATCAAAGCCGAAATTGTTTATGCCGTAACGCATGAAGGTGCTAGAAGTGTTGACGATGTCATCTCTCGAAGAACCCGGCTTTCATTTGAGTTAGGAGATAATGGCGCGAGCATCGCGCAAGAAGTTGGTATTCTGATCGCTCCAGTTCTTGGTTGGAGCGCTAGCGATCAAAAGAAATCTGTAAATCTATATCTAGATCAAATTTCTCGCGAAGTAGCTGCACTTAAAGCTGCAAAACCAAAGGCAAAAAGCAAAGCAAGTTAATTCTTAATCTGGTTCTTACAACCATCCGTTGGCGGCGTAACTGGTTTTTTAGTCGCAGAAGGTTTTGGAGAAGGTGCCGTTCCTTCTTCTAAAATAAATTGAATCATCTCTTCTGATTGAGCATGGGTTCCGGTTTGATCAACATAAACAATTTTCCCGGTGTAGCTTCCAGCACTTAGCCCATCGATCGAAAGTACCCATACACCAGCTGCATCTCGAACCACAGTCTGCACTGGCTTTTTAGCTATTTCTATATCTGAACGAAAAACAACAGTTCCGGTTACTACTGGAGTTCCAGTTGCCCGCAACACTTCGATCGTAATCTCAACCGATTTATTTGTGGTCGTTGATTTAATCCCAGAAATAGTCATTGTGGAGGATTCATTTACGGGGAGTAAGTCACCGACTTGCGGGATCCAATTTCCTTGCACTAATTTAAGGAAAGAATTTGTATCACCTCGAAATACATTTAAATCTAGCCGCGTACTTGGCACTCCGTATTTACTTGCGATTCCGCAAGAGGTGTACTGCCAAATTTGCCAGAGGGATGTGCAATTTGAGGTACTCCATGAATTGACATAACATCCAGAAATTTTACGGCCAGGTTCTGCAATCGGATCTGCTGGGTTAATCGCATACTGCGCCATCCACAATGGATAGTTTCGCAATGTTGCGCTACGGTTCATAGCAGTTTCTAAAAATCCAGAATACGAATATAGGAATGGTTTTCTGCCAGTCTTTTCGGCAACCATTGCCATCCAAGTTTCTGCCCACAAAGTAATATTTGAGCGAGTTGCATATTTAGTACAAACTTTTGATTTATTAATCTGGATACAGTTATTTTCTAAATCAAGCGCATAAGTTAAATCGCGAGTGTTATATCCACCGATACTGGCCAGGCGCCAAATTACTTTTTGAGCTTGGGCTTTTGCATCCCGTATGACCAGCGCGGGGTCTGCAGTATTTGGCAAGTATGCGTAATGATAAAAGCCGGTGTAAATACCGGCAGCTTGAGCGGCATTTCGATCATTAAGTAAAAATTTTAATGAAGGGATGTCAGAATCATCTCGAGCATCCGAAGCTTTTATCATCACAAATCTAATGCCAGCGCCATACATTTTTGCGAAATCAATCGGCTTATCATTTGGGTGCTGCCATCGACTTATATCCGCGCCATGAATCCGACCACCTGGTCCAGCTAGCGCTATCAGCGAGGCGGGATCTGCTTCACTGATTGATGGCAGTGGTTTAATTGTTAGCGACTTTATTACTGTATTAGCCGTGTATTTTCCAACTAATATTTTTGCTCGATAGGAAACTTTTGTACTTTGAGCGGTTGCATTCGCCTCGATTTTCCATGCGCCACTAGATGTTGAATTTGTGCGAAGCCTGGTATCGACCCATTTCTCATCTAATTTTACAAAAATCTTAACAACTGCGTTCTTTAGCGCTGGCTTAATTACGCCATGAAATGTAATTAATGGTTCGGTGGCGCTTGGTGTTTGCGAAACGCTGAATGTAGAAGTGAAATTAGCAGCAGATACCGGAATTAATTGGGTAGAAATTAATATCGTTGCAAGAATAGTTAGAATTTGATTGCGTAGGAGTTTCATTTTTCAATAACCGTTACTGCAATTCCTAAAATTGCAGTAATTGCACTTTCCAATTCGGTTCGGTGCGCGGGATTTCGTCCCTTTGTGAAATCGTGGGAACCGGCTAATTTTGCTGGATCCGAGAAATCTAAAGTTAGTTCAGAGCCTTCCAAGGAGACTAATCGTGCATCAAAATATGCCATCCAAGCTATTCGATTTGAGGATTCAACGGTATCTAGTATCTGATTCCAAGCGGCCTTGATTTCTGTTAGAGATATCGCATCAGTCACGGCGAAATTTTACCCATGAAAGCCTGATATCGCTTAGATATTCGATTAATTGGAGCATTTTCGATTTTGTCTGACTCAACTTTGGTGTTGCCTCTTAGTTAAAACCTTCTCGCTCTTATCTAGAAGAGATCGAAATTGTGTCTGAATTCGTGGTTGATGTTGTCACCGTGATTGTTACTCCATCAATGGTGACTGAATCACCTTGACGAAGCGCAGCATCAAGAAATTCTGGACTCGTCGAACCTGGGCGTCGAATAGTTACATAGCCTCCGCCTAGTTGGCCGATAGTCATATCTACTGTGTATACGAGCAATCCTTCTTTGGTTCTTCCAAAATTATCCAACGTCGATGCTCGACGAGATTCAGCTACTAAAATCTTTGAATTAGAGAGTGGGATCATTACCGCTTTTTGCTCGCCATTATTAAGAGATAAGGCATTAATGGTGAACACTTTCGCAGTCGCAAGCGAAGACTTTGATGTACAGCCAACTTGAGATTCTTCTAGCCATCCTTGTAAGTAACGATCCCATGCATTTTGTTCAATCACATCATTCGTCCAGCTTTGCGACATCAATCCCCAGTTTCCCAGCGATGCAGACTGGTGTTGATAATCCTCGTCATACCAACCGAATGCATGGCCAGTTTCATGCGCCATCCACTTCCACGTGGCTCCCTTGATTCCATGTTGCTCATTAAAATACATATCTGCGCCACCGGTAGCACCGTTAATGATGTAACCACCGTCGACTTGATATGGCGCAGTAATTGCAGGTCCCCATCCCATTAACGCCATCGGCATCTCTTTCGGAACCAGGAAGTAAACCGCTTCGTATTCTGCGTAATTAATTTGAGAATTAGTCGCATCTAAAATCGCTTTTCGATACCCAGCGACATCTCCAGCTCCGACCGTGTTTGCAATTCCATACTTACTGATAGGGAAGTCCATATGCACGTAGTTAGGCAAGATAGTGAAATCAAAGGCGACTCGACCGTAAGAAATAGTATTGAAGTAAGTATTCACACCCTCCGCAATAGGAGTGAAGTAAGTAACTGGATTATCTTTGCCGACAATATCGGTGAAATCGAGCGGAACTATTAGTGCTTTTACATTTCCGTAAGATTTGATTCTTGTGCGCACTTTGGGAAACCCAGCTGATAAGTCGGTGTAGTAAGAACGCCTTGGAGTGATTTGATCTATCAACTGACAGGGAGATGTTGGCACAAATGTTGATACGGGCTCGCTAGCTAATTTGTCTAATGCGGCACGAGCTGCCAGGGCTGCTGCAGATACCGGTACTTCAACTGAATATTCCTTTGGTTTCGAGAACCACTCCCATGCACCTGGCGCATAAACTCTCCAGCGAATCAATGTTCCATTTGTAATTGCAGCGGTGGTAAATGGACGAAATGGAGTTGTTGAATCACAACTTTTAATTGCAGACCAACCAGTAGCTTGCGCAACGTCAATCCAATTGCTACCTACTTGCTTTTGTAAAGTTGCCTCTACTTTGGCATGGCAACCCTCCCAGAGATCAATTCTCGCCGAAGTTGGAGCGGGGCAGGAGTTTGTTACTGAACAGTTTGCTGCAATTGTTCTGGGATAAGTTGCAACAGGTGCTGCCGTCGCAGAGTTGCGTGCTGGTATAACAATTAACTGAGGAGTTGGAGTTGGAGTTGGAGTTGGAGTTGGAGTTGGAGTTGGAGTTGGAGTTGGAGTTGGAGTTGGAGTTGGAGTTGGAGTTGGAGTTGGAGTTGTTTGAACGATTGGTGTTACATCAGGTTTTATTATGACTTGACCCTTATCCCATACAAGTTTCTTGCCGGATTTAATGCAGGTGAATTTCTTTCCACTGGAAGTTGTGCTCTGACCTGCTTTGGTGCAAGCGCCGCCAGCTTTGACTGCAGCAAATGACAGTTCTGAAGATGAAATCGCAATAGAGCTAACTATGAATAGAAGAGCGACTACTCGGCGTTTGATCATTCGATAATCCAATTCCACTGACCTAGATAGCGCTCACCTTGCAATCACGTTAAGAAAAGACTTGCCTAGAGTAACTACATATCGTGACACTTGGTAGTAGTCGGGCTCCGCAGATGGCCAAGAGATTAGTGCCGCGCATATAATTGTGAGAATCCTGTCATGGCGAGCCAGGCATCTAATAGAAGGTAGATAAATTGACGGACCAATTCGATTCCGACACAGTAGCCAAACTTATTGGCCGGTTGAATGGCGTCAGTAGCACATCACTTGCTGATGCAAGTAAGTCGGGTACGCCGCTTCGTGAACTTTCGTGCGAAATAATTGCAGTTCGACCTGAGTTAAAACTTGTGGGGCGAGCTATCACAGTGGATGCAAGTGATGGATTGCTATCAATGTTGGCTGCGCTAAAAATTGCAACAGCTGGAGATGTACTAGTGGTACGAGGTAGTAAATCAGGGGCAGTATCAGGTGAGCTCTTCGCCACCGAAGCAGATCGAATCGGTGTAACGGGAATTGTGATTGATGGCTATTGTCGAGATCGCTCAGTTCTGCTCTCAATAGACCTACCAATTTATGCTCGAGGATCAAAGCCAAGTGCTTTGGGAACTTCTGCGCTGCCTGTTATCCAGATTCCGCTTGTAATTGAAACTGTAACTATTCAACCAGGTGATTATTTGGTCGGTGACGCCGATGGGATCGTAGTTGGAAGCGTTGCAGAGTTTATGGCTGTAATTGATCGCGCTGAAGAAATTGAGAAATTTGAAGCAGAACTACGAATGAAAATAATCAATGGATCGTCCTTGTTGCAACATATGAATTACGACGAACATTTATCTGCGTTGCAATCTGGCAAGGAAAGCAATTTAAATTTCTCATGAATAATGAGATTCAATTTTCAGAGCGCATGGAAGGCGTACGACCTTCTGCAATCAGGGATTTGTTAAAACTTGGCGATGATCCTGGCTTAATTTCTTTCGGTGGGGGTTATCCGGATCCGAGCTTATTTCCTATTCAAGAATTGAATCAGATCTATTCAAGTTTGCTCGTTCCAGAACGATCGGATGTCTTGCAATACACCTCCTCAAATGGCTTGCCAGGGTTACGAGCAATAGTTGCTCACCGACTAACTCGTGATGGAATGTCATGCACAGAGAACGACATTTTAATCATTCAGGGTGCCCAACAGGGGCTGGATATTTCCGCGAAGTTGGTGGTAAACCCTGGTGACACCATCGTTACTGAGAATCCAACGTTCCTTGGTGCGCTGATTGCATTTGCTCCGACACAACCTAACTATGCCCCAGTGCGCACAGATGAATTTGGCATGGATACTGATCAATTAGCAGAGGTGCTAGCAACTAATCCGAATGTTGTGATGATTTATACAATTCCAGAGTTTCAAAATCCTACCGGTGTAACAATGAATCTTGAACGACGCAAGCATTTGATAGAACTTGCAAATAAATATAACGTTCTTGTTGTCGAAGATTCGGCGTATCGCGAATTGAGATATGTAGGCGAACAATTACCCACGATTAAAAGCTTAGACACTGAAGGTAGAGTTATTCATCTAGGTAGTTTTTCGAAGATTCTCGCGCCATCTATGCGACTTGGTTGGGCGCTAGCTAGTCCTGAGATTTTAGATAAACTCTCTTTACTAAAATTGGCTTCGGACACCCAAAACAGCACCCTCAATATGAACGCCACTCTTGAATATTTGCGGCGCCATAGTATTGATGAACATATTGCCAAGATCCGCCCGAATTACCTGCGCAAACTTAACTTGATGCTTTCGACCATGCGTGAAACATTTCCGAATGAAGTTAGTTTTACTGAACCTGAAGGTGGATTGTTTACATGGCTGACTTTTCCTGTCGGTTTTGATGCGACTAATTTTATGAAGGAAACTTTACTTCCTAAAGGGAAAGTGGCTTATGTTCCAGGTGCAACGTTCTTCCCAGTTTTGCAGGAGCCAAATCATGCGCGAGTGAATTTTTCCGGCGTTGAGGATGATCGGATTGTTGAAGGCATCTCACGGATAGGTAAATTGCTTAAGCAAACCCTTTAACAGTGGGGCGAGGGGGCTCGAACTGGACTGGCAAGTAGTGCAGTAAAAGGTTAAATTAAAAGGTGATAACCATTTTAGTCGGTCCCGTATTGCCACTATCTGGCAGGTAGGTGTCGCCAGGGGCAACCTTCATGTTTGGTAGTCGAGTAGCAAGGGCTTTAAATGCCTCTTTCATATCTAATCTTGCTACGTAGTGACCGATGCAATGGTGCATTCCGCCACCAAAGCCAAAGTGTGGAGCGCGCTCGGCAGTGATATCAAATTCATTATTCACAAACTTTCTTGGATCACTGCCTGCAGGAATAGTTAGTAGATGAATGGTTGTTCCCGCTTTAATTGTTAACTCTTTGTAATCGATATCAACAGATGTCTCACGGGATACCCAAGTGATTGTGGGATTTACTCTCATAATCTCTTCAACTGCTACCCGTGCTAGATCTGGATTTTCTCCCAGTAATCGCCATTGTTCTGGATACTTTGAAAAAGTTTTAATCCCTAAGCCAATCTGATTTCGAGTTGTATCAAAGCCTGCAAATATCAAAAGCGAAACCAGTGAGAGCAGCTCCTCATCGGTAATTGCTTTTCCATCCAAGGTTGCCTTTAGAAGCGTTCCGACAAAATCATCTTTAGAGCTAAGCCGACTTTTGCGTATCAGCTCATTTGAGATATCTAAGATTCCTTGCAACCCCTCTTCAATTAATGGCAAATCCTCTTTAATAGTTACGCTAAATACATAACCAAGTTTGGTTGCTAAATCAGCCACTTTCGGCCATAACTCATTATCTAAACCTAATAATCCAGTAATAACTCTGGCGGAGAATGGTTCAGCAAACTCGCTCATGAATTCACAACTGCCTTTTTCAATAAAGTTATCGATCAACTCATTAGCAAGGTCTGCGAAAAATGGCGCCAGCGGCTCGATAGTTTTTGGCGAAAAGGCAGGACCTGCCAATTTACGAAGTCGCAGATGATCCTCGCCCTCAATACTTAGCAGCATTTTTTGCCACCAAGCAGCTAACAAACCATCCTCAATTCCATAGTGTGATGGCCATTTTCGAGTTCCCTGAAAGAGCCGTTTATCTTTTAATAAAGTATTGGCATCTTCATACCTAAGAATTGCAATTCCAAATGGGGTAGTCGCATACCAATTACTTTCTCTAGCTGCCATAACTTGGGCAGATCTGATTGAAAAACCAATCTCATTAAAATCTAAGAAAGCGGTGTTACTCATGTGGGGCGAGTCGGGCTCGAACCGACGACGACCGGATTATGAGTTCCGGGCTCTAACCAACTGAGCTACCGCCCCCTCCGAGGGGTAACTATAATGCAGGAATTCTCATGTGAACGCGCGTTCCTGGACCATCCTCGCGATTTACGCGGGACCAATCTCCATTAGAAATAGAATTGAGAATTTTGCTTCCGAGTCCGATTCTTTGGGGTG
>CAIRHO010000006.1 GCA_903878415.1 uncultured Actinomycetes bacterium | reverse complement strand
TCAATCATTACTTTAGGATCTAGCGCTAGCGCTGCGTTAACCGCGCTCTCAATTTCAGGTGTTGATTTAACTTTTGAGGTACCTCGACTAGAACCACTTCGCGCCGGTTTTATAAAAATTGGGAAACCCATTTTGGAAATCTTTTCAGTTTGAGAACTCTTATTAGATTCCCAATCTCGCTTTTGTAACACGAAGCCTTCTGCAATTGCTAATCCGAAAGATGCATAAATCGGTTTCGCAAACGATTTATCCATTGCTACTGTAGAGGCTAAAATTCCAGAACCAACATAAGGTTTTGCCATCATTTCAAATAACCCTTGAATGGTGCCGTCTTCACCGTATGCGCCATGTAGTAATGGGAAGAAAGCATCAATTTCTAAATCAGCACCGTCTGAATTTTTAATTCCGTGGATATCGGCAATCAATTTCGGTGCGCTAGTCGGTACTTCAGGCAGACCATTTGATTTTTTTAGAAATGGATCTTTCTGATCTAATAGAACCCAGTCGCCAGTTACTTCAGTAATGCCGATCAAAATCGCTTCAAATTTTTCTTGATCGAGTGCGGAAAGAACTCCGTTCGCAGATATGCAAGAAATTTCATGTTCGCTACTACGGCCGCCGCAAACTATTGCGACTCGAATTTTCTTCGAGCTACTCATACGTGATCTATCTCCGCCCCGATATTTAAAGCCATCAATCGCTGAACTGCTTCTGCAGGAGTAAGGGTATTACTTACTACATCCGCGACAGCTTCAATTATTGGAACTTCTACGCCTAATGAATGTGCGATTTCTAATACTGCGCCTGCGGTTGCAACTCCTTCAACCGTTTTATTAACTTTTAAGCGGGCTTCATTCATGGAATTTCCGCCACCTAATACTTCGCCAAAAGTTCGATTTCTTGATAAACCGGATGAGCAGCTAGCAACTAAATCGCCCATGCCTGCGAGGCCGGCAAATGTAAGTGGGTTTGCTCCTAGCGCAACGCCAAGTTTACTAACTTCGTTCAATCCCCGAGTGATTATGGTGGCTTGGGTGTTTTCGCCTAGCCCCATTCCGACAACCATGCCAACCGCAAGGGCAATAATGCTCTTTGCTGATCCAGCCAACTCGCACCCTAATAAATCATCAGATGTGTAAACCCGAAAATAATTAGTTTTGAATAACTTAGCAATCAATTTTGAAATTTCAGGATTTGTTGATGCGCCGACCGCACCAGCTGGTTGGCGTAATATCAATTGGCTTGCCAAATTTGGCCCGGAGATTATTCCAACTAAAGAATCTGACATCGCTATGCAATCTCTAACTACTTCAGACATCCGTAAGTTACTTTGAATTTCAATACCTTTTAAGCTACTTATTACTGGTTTATTTGTGGGAAAAAAAGCTTTCCAATTAAGTAAATTAGCTCTTAGCGTTTGAGCTGGAACTGCAAGCACAATCACTTCGGCCGCTGCTAGTGCAATCTCAATTTCGGTCGTGGCATTAAGATTTTCTGGTAATTGAGCACCAGGGATGAATTTCTCGTTGGTGCGTTTCTTTGCAATTTCCGCAATGACTTCATGGTTACGGCCCCAAATCAAAACATCATTTCCAGCATCACAAAGAACTTGGCTAAGGGTTGTCCCCCAAGCCCCTGAACCAATAACTGAAACAGATGTCATTAATTTTGCTTCTTAACTTTTTTGAAATTACCAATTCTTGGCAGATCTGATTTTTTAGGATCAAATTTAACTTTAGGCGCGGTCTCGCTGCGAATACCTTCTAAGAGCGTAGTAATTGCATCCATCACGTAATCAGTTGCCTCCTCGAGCGCAATCGGATCATCGACTTTCCCGTGCCACTTCG
>CAIRHO010000005.1 GCA_903878415.1 uncultured Actinomycetes bacterium | reverse complement strand
GGGATCTTGTAGTTGCCCTTTTAAAACATCTAGCCCCATAACCAGAATAGATAACTCTTCACCGTTGAGTCTTCGTGGTTTATCAAGGTTCTGTGGCTCTCTTACGGTGACCGAACCACTTTCAAATGAAAGGTCTATCAATTCTAAATCGGTGTACTGCGGTAATCCACACATGAAAACCAATTCCAAATCGGCAGCAATTTCATTCTCGGTGACTCCGAATTCTTTAGCCAGGTCAGAAACTGCAATTCCTTGGTGCGAAAGTATGAAAGGGACTATATCCAATAGTCTCGCTGTTCTAGTTAATGGCTTATCCATTCATCACCAAGCTTTGCAAAGCGATAATCACGGAGTTTTTCAAATCGTCGGGAGAAATTACAGTTACATCGGCCCCGTACCAAAGAATCTCTTTTATTGTTTCCTGTCGATTATTCTCCGTGAATTGCATTTCATCCCATTCAACCCCGGATTTCACGGTATCGGATTTCAACCGTAATTGATGGCAAGTGTTTTTTCTTATCAGTAGCACAACTGAAGTTTTCGGAAAATCCTGCAACATGACCAAATGTTCTGAAATTTGAAAATCATTAGGCGTCGTGAAACTTCCTACTTTGCCTTCGGTTTTGCACTCCTCCGAAAACCTATCGATTTTAAAAACGCGTATTGCATCTTTCTTCAAATCACGTCCAACTACGTACCAATAGCCGTGCCACGCCGCTACTCCGTAAGGTTCGATGGTTCTTGGCTCTAATACGCTGTCGCGATTTGGATAATTAAATACAAGTCTTTGGCTGGTTAAGGTAGCGTCCCAAATCAAAGGGAAGTTTGCGTAGCTTGTCTTAATATGTATCGGAGCATCTACATAATTAGTTGCATCGTTTTCAATACCGAGTGATCGCAGTTTGCGTAGCGCACTTTGAGCCGAATCAGAGAAGGAAGCGTCTCGCCAAGTTTTCGCAGCGATCGCTAGCAGAGATAACTCTTCCGCAGTTAAATTTTCCAACGCAAGGACGTAATCGGATTTCTTAATTCGATAACCAGGTTCATCATCAAAAAGTGGATCCAATCCGCCCACTTCTATTAAGATTCCTAAACTTCTTAAATCATCCTTATCTCTCTCAAACATTCGCTCCATGGCTTCTGGCGTACCGCTGTACCCAGCCACAATTTTAAAGATCTGGCTCTTTTTGATAAACCGTTGGGCTGCCAATAGCGCCATTGTGAGATTTATTAAGCGTTCGGTTTTCCCACTGGACATGAAGTAAGGCTACCGACCTTGCTAGGCTTCCGCCCTAGGGTCAGATACCAAAATATGAAAGATTGGTTGATTTATGAAAAGACTTCTTTTTTTAACATTAACGTTATTAGTCAGCATCTCATTATCCGCTTGTAGCACCAATGGAGGAGTAGAAACTGTGTCAAATAACCAAGAGAATTCATCGTCAACGGCTGGACTTCCAGTTGTGAGTGGTGCTGCTGGAGCAGAACCAATCATTACCCCGCCTACCGGAACTGCACCCACCACCATGCAAACAGAAGATTTAATTGTTGGTACTGGCGATTTAGTTCTCGCAACCTCTACATTAACCGTTCATTATGTCTTGATGACTTGGTCTGATGGAAAAATCGTTGAATCTTCTTGGAGCGGTGCGCCAGCAACGTTCCCGTTAAGTGGCGTTATTTCTGGATGGCAAGAAGGCATGCCAGGAATGAAAGCAGGCGGCCGCCGATTATTAGTTCTTCCTCCGGAAAAGGGGTATGGAGCAGCCGGTTCTGGTCCGATTGCACCAAATGAAACTTTGATATTCGTTGTAGATGTAATTTCAGTTAGCTAAAAACTATTCCTCATCAGCGGTGCCGTAAGCTCCTTTAGAAGGGCGACGGCGCCGCTTTAGCGCAATTGTTCCTTCGGCTACTTTACGAGCGAAGATAATAAAACCAGTATGAGCGTTCATTTTATGTTGTGGCCGAACCGCTAAACCTTCATGATGCCAACCTCTAATTAAACCTTCAAAACTTTCCGGTTCTGTGAATCGACCATCATCTTTTAGAGCCTCAGCCAATTTCGATAATTGTGTTGTTGTCGCAACATAGGCTGCAAATACGCCACCTGGTTTTAACGAACGGTAGGCCATTTCAACACAATCCCACGGCGCCAACATATCCAAAATTACGCGGTCAAAATCTTTATCATGCTCGATTTCCTGTACAGCACCTACCGATAGCTTCCAATGAGTTGGTCTCTCGCCAAAATATGAGAGAACATTCTTTTCAGCTATTAGCGCAAAATCTTCGCGTTTTTCGAAAGAATGCAACGAACCACTCGTTCCAACAGCGCGCAGTAGCGAAATGCTTAACGCACCACTCCCCGCTCCGGCTTCTAAAACCTTAGCGCCTGGGAAGATATCGGCATATCCGAGAATTAGCGCGGCATCTTTTGGATAAACAATTGTTGCGCCTCTAGGCATAGAGAGGACGAAATCAGTAAGTAACGGACGAAATGCTTGATATTTGCTCCCTGAAGTAGTTACGAAGATAGAACCTTCAGGTGCGCCGATCAGAGTCTCATGATCAATCCAACCTTTATGGGTATGAAATTGACCGCCTATTGCTAAATTTATTGAGTAAAGCTTTCCTTTTTCATCAGTGAGTTGAACCCGATCGCCAATTCGGAAAGGACCAGAAGGATTGAATTGCATATGGTAATTCTATCTTTAATTGCTAAGCATTAACTAATCTCGAATAAATTTCGTGCAATTGTGGGAGACCAATGTTTGATAATGATGGCACTACATGCAATTTCGAGCTTTTAGGTAACTCTCCTGAAAGTGATATTCCAATAACCGCTGCTCCGCTTGCAATTGCGGCGGAAACACCGACGTAAGAATCTTCCAAAATCAAACATTCGGAAATTTTCACTCCAATAAGTTCTGCCGCCTTCAAATATCCTTCCGGTGAAGGTTTACTTTCTTTAACATCGTCAGAAGAAATTGTTGCTACAAATCTTTCGAAACCGATAGATGCAATGGCGGCGTTAACTAATACGCGTGAACTCGCCGTAACCAGGGCCATGGAAATTTTATTGGTAAAGCATTCATCAAAGAGTTCTTTGGCTCCGCCTGCATATTCGACACCCTTCGATAACTTCTGCTCCATTTTTGATATCAATTCAACTGCAAAATACTCAGCCGATTCCCGATTATTTGTCTTTTTAGCCATATACGTGCCAACTCTTGGCATCGGCCCACCTAAACAATTCTTCTGATCTATCTCGTCCCACGTAGTATCGAAATTCGCCATCAATTCACATTCGGCTTCTACCCAAAGTGGTTCGGAATTAATTAAAGTTCCATCCATATCCCAGAGAATTGCTTTAAGCGATTTAGGTGGTTCAGGTGGCATTAAAATATTTCGCCTCTGGATGATGCACAATTATTGCTGAAGTTGATTGTTCCGGGTGAAGTTGGAACTCTTCGGATAGCTCGACTCCGATTCGTGCCGGATCTAGAAGTTCACATAGTTGCAATTGTTGATCTAGATCTGGGCAAGCTGGGTAGCCAAAACTGTATCGGGAGCCGCGGTAGCCTTGATCTAAAATTCCAGCCAGAGTTTTATCATCTTCAGTCTGATAACCAAGTTCTTCTCGTACTCTGCCGTGCCAATGTTCTGCCAACGCCTCAGTTAACTGCACTGAAAGCCCATGCAGTTCCAGATATTCTCGATAACGATCTTCCGCAAACAATTTGCCGGTTGCTTCACTTACTGATTGACCCATTGTGACAATATGAAAAGCCACTACATCGACGTCCCCGGTGGATTTCGCTCTAAAAAAATCACTTAAACAAAGGCGACGATCTCGGCTCTGCCGTGGAAATGAGAATCGAACTCTCTCCTTCCCGGAATCAACTCCTTCATGATGTAAGACGATCAAATCATTACCATCGCTAACGCAGGGGAAATATCCATAAACGACAGCAGCGTTCAGCCATCCGTTTGCGTGAACTTCATTCATTAAAGAACGTAATCTAGGGCGACCTTCGTTTTCTACCATGAGGTCATATTCACCACGAGCACCTTTTAGCCCCCATTGGCCCACAAAAAGCGCTCGCTCATCTAAGGAACCTGCGTAATCCGCTAGCGAAATACCTTTAACCACTTTGCTCCCCCAGAAAGGCGGCACTGGAACTTTATTGTTTGCGGCGACATCACTTCGTTCTCTATCAATTTCAAAATCGCCCTGTTGAATTTTCGGCGGACGAGTTCTTCTCTCTTTTAACTCCGGCAATTTCGCATTTGGATCCCCGCGTTTAATTAACATCATCGTGTCCATTAATTTCAAACCTTCGAAGGCATCACGTGCGTACCTCACTGTGCCAGGAAAAATCATCGCTAAATCTTGTTCAACAAAAGTTCTCGTAAGTGCCGCCCCACCAAGTATGACTGGCCACCTTTGCGCCAGATTACGAGAATCGAGTTCGAGTAAATTTTCTTTCATCACAACGGTCGATTTAACCAGTAATCCACTTAGTCCGATAACGTCAACGCTATTTGTTTCAGCAGCTTCTATAATTTGATTAATAGTCTGCTTGATTCCGATATTTACAACTGTATAACCGTTGTTGGTGAGAATAATATCTACCAAATTCTTTCCGATATCGTGAACATCTCCTTTCACGGTTGCCAATAACATTGTGCCGCGCCCGGCATCATCAGTTTTCTCCATGAATGGCTCTAATATTGAGACCGCATTTTTCATCACTTCTGCTGATTGCAATACGAACGGTAATTGCATCTCCCCTTTGCCGAAGAGCTCCCCAACTATTTTCATTCCTTCCAGGAGATAATCGTTAATAATTCCTAAAGGTGGGATTTTGGCAGCTAGCGCTTCTTGTAAATCGACTTCTAAACCAACTTTTTCGCCATCTATTATTCTGCGAGATAACCGCTCTCCTAGTGGCAAGGCGGCTAATTCCGCTGCCCTAGATTGTCGATTATTGGTTACTTCTACGCCTTCAAATAACTCGAGAAATTTTTGTAATGGATCGTAAGTACAGATATCACCATCAAATTTGCGGCGATCGTAGATTAGATCTAACGCAACCTCTAGTTGTTCTGGAGCTATTCTCGATATTGGCGTGATTTTCGATGGATGAACAATCGCTGAATCTAAACCTGCTTTCACAGCTTCAGATAAGAAAACAGAATTCAAAACAATACGTGAAGCTGGATTAAGTCCGAATGAAACGTTACTTACACCGAGAGTTGTTTGGACATCCGGAAATTCACTTTTAAGAGTGCGGATTGCATTGATAGTTTCAATTCCATCCTTGCGGGTTTCTTCTTGGCCCGTTGCGATCGGAAAAGTCAAACAGTCAATCATTACATCACAAGTAGGAATATCCCAGTTCGCGTTTAAATCATTTATAAGCCTTCTAGCAATTCGAACTTTCCATTCTGCGGTGCGAGCTTGACCTTCTTCATCAATAGTTAAACCAATTACACTCGCGCCATGTTCCTTCACTATTGGCATGATCCTTGCAAATCTTGATTCCGGGCCATCGCCATCTTCGTAGTTGACGGAATTAATTACAGATCTGCCACCAAGGTGCTCCAAGCCAGCTTTAATAACTGCAGGTTCAGTTGAATCTAAAACAATTGGCAAAGTTGCACTCGTAGCTAATCGACTTGCAAGCTCTGCCATATCTTTAACGCCATCGCGACCTACATAATCCACCGACAAATCGAGCATATGCGCACCGTCGCGAATCTGATCTCGAGCAATTTCTAAACAAGTTTGCCAATCTTCGGAAATTAGCGCATCCCGGAAAGCTCTTGAACCGTTCGC
>CAIRHO010000004.1 GCA_903878415.1 uncultured Actinomycetes bacterium | reverse complement strand
TCCTTAGCATCCATTTTTGAATATTCGGTAGCGGCCCAGCCATCTAGCGCATCGGCATCATCGCGTAATAGTCGAGCAGTTCTAACCAAGGCATCTGAAACACCCGGACCAATTTCTCGCTCCAAATTAGGTAGGACATTTGCGCGAACTCGCACCCGAGTAAATTTTACATTTTCATTATGTGGATCCTGCCAAGGGTTTATATTCCATTCCTCGCATGCTGCAACAGTTTGGTCTCTTGTGATTGAAAGCAAAGGTCTAACAAAAATTCCATTAACTTCTGCCATTCCAGAGAGCGATCTAGTTCCAGAACCGCGAGCAAGTCCAAGCAAAACTGTCTCCGCTTGATCGTCTTTCGTATGCCCGAGCATAAAAATTGTCGCACTTAATTCTTCGGCTAATTTATTAAATGCTTCATAGCGCGACCTTCGGGCTGATGCTTCAATGCCATCTGTTACTTCGATTCTAATTTTAATAATTCGAATATCTTCGTAACCAATTTTCGTCAATTCTAACTTTGCATTATGAGAAACCGCTACCGAATCTTCTTGTAACCCATGATCAATAATTACAGCGATAGGTTGTAAAACTCTTTCAGATGCTTCTAGAAATAACCCAGATGCAAGCGCAAGTGAATCAGTACCGCCAGAAACACCAACTAAAATTCGATCTCCAGCACTTGCAGATGTCAGAGCGCCACGAATCGCGCTACGGATTGCAGCGCTGCTATTGGCTCCCATAGGGAGAAGGTTAGACCCGACCTCCATATGGCATTAACCCATTAACGCTGTAAATGCTGGAGAAGAGCAAGCCTTTGCTCTTGGAATTGGCTTCCCACATCATTCCATTTCCCGCATAGATCGAGATGTGGTGAATTGTGTTCACGGTTCCTTTATATGAATAGAAAAGCAAGTCACCGGGAACTAATTGACTCAACGGAATATGTTTTGTTGTGCTGAAATAGAGTGAAGAGTTCAAACGGTCCCAATTTGGCCAACCTAGTCCTGCGCTTCGATATGCAGCGAAAACTAATCCAGAACAATCAAACGAGTTTGGTCCTTCGGTTCCCCAAATATAGGGCTTACGAGCTTGTACTTGTTTTTTAGCAAACTCAACTGCTTTCAATCGTTGCGCCTCAGTAGATCTAACAATTGCCTTACTCGGGAACCCAATATCTGGCCAAACTTTGGATTGATTAATTGTTTGTTCTGCTTGATTAGCATTTGCTTCTTCTAATAAAGCTAGTTGGCGTTGTTGTTCGAGAGTTACTCGAACTCTCTTTGCTGAAGCTAACTCTCTTAATAATTTATCTTGGACGGCTTGCAACTTATTTACTTCTTTTTGTTGATCGGCTCGCGCAGATTCTGCTAATTTCTTTGCAGCCGCAACTTTTTCAGTAGCAACTTGTTGAGCAGCTTTTGCGTCGTCTGCTTCTTTCTTTGCAGCCTGCGCAACTACTTCGGCAGCTTTATAGCGCTTAAGTGCAGTTGAATTGTTTGTGCCTAAAGTGTCTAGCGCAGATAATCGATCCATTAAATCTTGTGGGCCATCTGCATGTAGCAATGAATCTAAATCTGTAAAACCACTACCCATTATGTAGGCATTGGCAGCAAGTTTTCCAATGATGCGATGTGCTGAGTCAACTGCAAGCGAAGCTAATCGATAATGTTCCGCAGCGATATTTGAGATTTTAATTGCAACTGCCAATTCATTCTGAGCCTTTACATATTTTGCTTGCGCTGCAGCTGCGATGGCGCTTAATTGTCTAAGGGTTTTATTAGCTTTATCTAAAATTGCAGCGGCCTTATCCGCATCTGCTTTCTTCGCGGCTTCTGCTTTCTTCGCGGCAGCAATTTCAGCAAGAGTTGGTTTTGGTGTAGCTGCGAACGCGGCCGTAGCGGATGTCGCTAATAGAAAGGAGAGCCCAAACGCAACCGCACGGTTACGAGAACTCTTATTACGCTTCACAAAATCCCCCTAGGGAAGTTCGGGTGGGGTATGCACTTGGTTAAGAATAAATCAGCACCAGGTATTTACTTAGGAAATACGGCAAATCTGAGCCCGTGTCTAGTTAGAAACATCTCTCCGTTTAAATAATCCCGCGGCAACTAGCGCGCCAAATATTACATAAGCAGCCCCAACAATAAGTGCGTGTTTATATTCTAAAGTTGGCGTTCCGCCTTGGGCGATTGCGGATAAGTTTGAACCCGGCAGCCATTTTTCAGTGTTGGATTTCACCGCTACCAATAAGTTCTCCACAATTAATAGCCAGAGTACGCCAAGTGAAATTGCGCTGATTGGTGATCTAAATAATAGTCCGAGAATCATTCCCACAATTCCAAAACCAATTACTGAAATAATCACGTTTATAAAAGTTTCTAGAATTGCGCTTTTGCCAGCAGCGCTAAACCAAAGATCAGTATTAACTTTGGCGCGTGGCGCAAGTAATATGGAAGCTGAAATGCTTACTAGCGCAGCAAGAACTACCATGATAACTGCGAATATTTTCATCGCAGCTAATTTTCCTAATAAAATTTTCATTCTAGAAGGTTGGCGGACCAATAAGTTTCGCAAGGTGCCGTAGGTATATTCCTGCGCAGTCTGCGCCGCAAAGACACAGAGAGCGATGATTCCTAGAAAAGATCCAACGCTTGCAAAACCCCGAACCCCGCCTGATGGCAATGCCAGAATTTCGCGGCCAATCATCCGACCCCGATCGCCATTTCCTTGAGGCGAATCAATTAAAAGAAAAAGTAAAGAGGAGAATAGTCCGCTAAAAAATATTACTGCTCCCATAGTTCCAAGAAAGAGCGAAGGTCTTCGTAATTTACGGAGTTCTGAGAAAGTTACATGCCACATATCACTCACCAGTCATTTCAAAGAATGTTTCTTCAAGAGTTGGGAGAACTGCATTTAAAGATGAAAGCGTTATCCCCGCATCAAAAGCAAGTTCGTTAAATTCTGCAGCAAAAGAGCTATCTGAAATCACATGAACTGAGCCATCAATGATGCTTGCTTGGTGGCCAGAATCTATTGCAATTTTTAGCAACTTTTTTAAATCTGAAACTTTCTTCCCTTTTGCAACTATCACTGGCTGTTGTTGCGCTAATAGTTCGGCAGTCTTACCGTAAAAAATTACTTTACCTTCGCGAAGCATGACTAAGTACTCGCTAATCATTTCGATTTCACTCAGTAAATGTGACGAGACGAAAACTGTTGTGCCATCACTAGCAAGGTCTCTAATTAACTCGCGGACTTCTTGGATTCCTGCGGGATCTAAACCGTTAGTAGGTTCATCAAGGACCAATAATTTTGGATTAGGTAATAAAGCTGCTGCAATTCCAAGGCGTTGCTTCATGCCAAGGGAGTAGGTCTTAAATTTAGAGTTTCCGCGATCTCCTAGACCGACTTTCTCTAACAAAGGTTGTACCCGATCCTTCGAAAAGCCACCTAGAGATGCAAGTACATTTAAATTTTCTTTTCCGGAAAGCGCTGGATAAAAAGCTGGCCCTTCAATCATTGCGCCAACTTTTGGTAAATACTTTTCTGGGTGCGTAATTGATTCACCAAGAATTTCACCAGTGCCACCAGTTGTGCGAACTAGGCCAAGCATCATTCGTATTGTTGTAGTTTTCCCAGACCCATTTGGACCAACAAAGCCACAGATCGTTCCGTATGGAACATCAAAAGATGCGTGTGAAACCGCAACTCGATCACCGTAATTTTTTGTTAGATCCTTAACTGAAATCGCTAACTCAGACATAACTTAACCTTATATAACTAGTGCGCCAATTACCAAAAGAACTGAGAATGCGCTGAGATAAGTGATTGATCCATGAAATATTGCGGCAGCGGCTTTATCTATAGCGCCTTTATCGCCTTTTAGTTTTGTCATCAGCCAGATAAAACCAACGCCTAAAATCGCGGTAACGCCAAGTATCCAATTCGGCAAGTTAGCAGTCGTAACCACAAAGTAAGAAGTAATTACCATCGCAATAGTGTGAAACCACATTTGGGCAGCAACATTCTTCATCGGTGCCACAACCGGCAACATTGGAATTCCAGCTTTTGCGTAATCGTCCTTATATTTAATCGCTAAAGCCCAAAAATGCGGTGGCGTCCAGAAGAAAATCAATAAGAAAAACCAGATTGAGGTCACTGACACGTCGCCGGTTATTGCAGACCACCCAATCACTACTGGAAAACAACCCGCAATTCCACCCCAAACGATGTTCTGCGAAGTTCGACGTTTCAATCCAATTGTGTAAATAAAAACATAAAAAGTTATTGCGGCAACCGTAAGGCCAGTTGCGAGCGGCGTAGTCCAAATCGCCATAATTACTAACGAGACTATTGTGATTCCAAATGCAAAATAAAGAGCTTGCATTTCAGTTATCTGTCCACTTGCAATAGGTCGCTTTGAGGTTCGCCCCATCAATTTATCTACATCACTCTCTATTACTTGATTGAAAGCGTTTGCTGCACCAGCCGCCAATGTCCCACCTATTAAGGTTGCGATTGAAACAACTAAAGGAGGCACTCCATGAGCTGCCAAGAAAAGCGATGGCAGTGTTGTAACCAATAAGAGCTCTACTACGCGCAATTTCATCAGAGCGATATATGGAGCGATGCCTTTTGCCTTCACAATCGGCCACCCTACTCACCTTGACGCTGAGATTGGTCAGGTTTACTCAGTCAACTTAACTATTGCTCACTGTTTATTCTCAGAATATCCCGATACTTTCCTGCCATGACAGACCAACCACAGGAAAAGCCAGAATGGTTCGAACATGTAGCTGATGCTTCTGATGAAAAATCGATGCCGATAAATCGATTGCAGAAGAATCGAGTTTTACCCGTCCTAGCAATTATTGCAATCGCTCTATCGGCGACTGCCTACGGTTTATCAAAGTCTCCTTCGGATGCAGAAACTCCAGCCGCACCTAAAGTTAGCGCACCGCAAGCTAGTACACCGCAAGCTAGTACACCGCAAGCTAGTACACCGCAACCAAATGTTTCCAACCAAGCACCTCTACCAAAAATTTCGGCACCAACAGTTCCAAATGGTGCGCGTGGTGGCGATGATGCTGGCGATGATGATGGTGAAGACGAAGAGGACGAGAGCGACGATTAATTTATAAATCCACTATAAGTTAGATAAAGTGGCGCAATGTCCAAACGGAGATTGCGCCACTTTTCTTTTCTCTTTATAACTTCACTTTTAGTTGCAAATAGTGCTTTTGCTGAAGAGGCGAAAACTTCTGATACCAAGAAAATGGTATTAGTTAAAACGATTACGGGTTCGATTCAACCTAAATCGGTTTTAGCTTCGCCAAATGGTTTAGTTAGTGCACATAACATGATGTATAAACATTCAGTTACTTTTTATGATTCCAATACTTTCGAACTTAAAGCAACTGTTTCTGACCGAGTAGATCTAACTGCGCTTGGTTTCTCTGGATATACCGGAACCCATCAAGGTGCACCCGTTGAAGGTGCTTATTCGCCAGATGGAAAATATTTATATGTAACTAATTATGCAATGTACGGTAAGGGTTTTAACCATGAGGGACATGATGTTTGCAGTCCTAGTTCTGGTTATGACTCCAGCTTCTTGTATCGAATAAACCTTGAAACTTTCACAATTGATGCCGCATATAAAGTTGGCATAGTACCTAAGGTCGTAAAAGTAACCCCAGATAATAAATATATTTTAGTTTCGCATTGGTGCTCTTATGACCTTCAAGTAATTTCGGTTGCGACTCAAAAAATTGTTAAAAAGATTAAAATTGGCGCTTACCCACGCGGTATAACGGTTTCAAATGACTCTGCATTTGCGTATGTGGCTCAAATGGGCGGCGCAGTAATCCATCAGATAGATTTAAAAACTTTTGCAGATAAAACCATCCCGATCGGACCTAACCCTCGAGCTCTTGTTTTTTCACCAGACCAAAAAACTATTTATGCAACCCTGAACGCTTCTGGCAAAGTTGTTGCGCTAGATCTTTCCTTGAATAAAGTTGTTAAAACGGTAACTACTGGCAAAGCAACTCGAAGCTTGGATATTTCCACCGATGGAACTGCGCTCTTTGTAGTAAATTTTAATAGTGCGACACTTTCTAAAATTAGAACTAGTGATTTTAAGGTTTTACAAACTGTAAAAGTTTGTCCGGACCCGATTGGTGTTACATACGAACCAATAAATGATCGAACCTGGGTTGCGTGTTACAAAGGATCGATAAAAGTTTTTGATAACAAATAGTTTTAAGGTGTTGGTGGTTGCGCAATTGTTCCTAGCATTGAATCAATAGTTTCACGGGCTCGATTTCTAGCAACCCATTTAGGTTCCAATTTATCCGCAATTACTGCGAATACATACTCTTTACTTCCAACGGTTACATAACCAGCCAAGCTGACAGTCGTGTTGATAAAACCAGTTTTTGCGTGAACCAATCCAACTGCATTAGGAGCAGTCGTTAAGAATCGCTTCTTCAAAGTACCTGATTTACCAGCCACTGGTAAGCCTTCATAAATCGGTGAAAATAATGGATCATTCCGAATTTGAATTAGTACTTCGGCAATCGTCCGCGCTGAAACTTTGTTTTCTCGGGATAATCCACTGCCATCAATTACGTTAAGTCCTGCTGTATTTATTCCATAAGCAGTTAGCGCAGCAGTAAATGTATTTTGAATTCCAATCTGATCCGATGTTCCACACTTAACACGTGCAGCGGCTCTTCCTAATCGATCAGCCAATTGATTATCGCTCCACAAAATAGCGAACTTAACCATCTCTGAAACTGGTAGTGAAGTTAAAGTTGCAATCTCCGTTTTTGCATGCGTGCCAGCAACATCAGGAGTTAATTCTCGAAACTTTACGGAAATATGCCTAGCTTTTAAATACTTAGAAAGATTTTCTAAATCTCTAGTAAATACTCCAGTGTGTTCAATCGTTATTGATTTTGCATTAACTTTGTTAGCTTTACTTATTAAAATTGGTAAATACTTCTGACCGTTCTTTTTTGCTAACTTAATATCTGATGTAAGCCATGGATCTAAATCGCCATCTAAAACATAGGTATTTTTGGAGGAAGTCGTAAATATCTTCGTCTTGAATTGAAAGTCTGGGCCAACATATTTCAACACCGCAAAAGTAGATACCAATTTAAATACTGATGCTGGAGCTCTAGGAACTTCTGAAGCTTCGTCGAAGAGCGTTGTACTTGTACTAGGGTCAATGACAATTAACCCTGGTCCAGCCAATTTGATTGACTTTGCATAAAATGCAAATTTCGAAGGAAGCGCGCTATTTTCTGATGGAACTACTGTTTCGACAGCACTTGCAAACGTGGCTGTGAGTATTAAAAGCGAAAATATCGCAAACGTTAATCTCCGCATTGGTGCAGCCTAAGCCTTTGTAGTTCTGCGCGACAATCTGCCTTGCGAAAGAGCTGCGCCAAATAACACAATTAGACATCCCAGCGGTTCATTCCAAGACAAAGTTTCACCGAGAAAAATAATTCCCACGGCAACTGCAACAATTGGGGTTACATAAGTTACTGAGCTTGCAATTGCGCTTCCGGCTCTTTCAATTATTTGAAAATTCCATATGTATGCAAAACCGCTACCAAAAATTCCTAGCACCACCATTGCAAGAACTGGACCGGTTCCATAATTATCTTCTGCAATACCATCAAACAAATAGAGTGGCAGAAGTGTGATTGCGGCTAATGAAACTTGAGTTGCAGCTAGCGACTCGGCTTGCAGTTTCAACGGAATAATAAATTTACGAGAATAGGGATATGAAATTCCATAACAAGTTACTGCGCCTAATAATACGAGTACCGCCCACAATGGATTCTTACCAATTCCATTCCAGGCACCTAGTACGGTGGCAACGCCGAGTGCGCCAATTAATAATCCATAAACCTGATGCGATTTTGGTTTTTCTTCTCGGAATGCAATCAAAATGACAATAAGAGTCATTAGTGGTGTCGTTGCGTTAATTATGCCCGCCAGGATCGAAGTTACTTTGGTCTCAGCTAGAGCAAAAAAGATTCCTGGAAGAGTGTTGAGCAGTAATGAAATAACCCAGAGATGTAGCCAGATTATTCCAAACTTTGGCAATGCAATTTTCCGAATCTTAACAACCATTAAAAGCGTTGCTGCGCCGAGTGCGCATCTGCCAAACGCGACTCCAAATGGAGTTAAGAATTCCAATCCTAATTTTATAAAAATAAATGAGCAGCCCCAAACAAAGCCGAGCGCTATATAGATTGGCACCCAGGATTTACTATTTTGCTTACTCATTTTTCGCCTCCGTGATGAATATCAGTAGAGTATTGAACTATGAGCAATCCACCCGTTATTGGACCAGGTGAGTTTTATCCAGTTGTTGGTGTTGGTCCACATGATTTGCCATGGCCGACTGAAGATCATTTTGATTCAGAACTTCTCGAGAATGGCGATCGACGTAACGTTTTGGATAAGTATCGCTATTGGAAAGTGGCGTCAATCGTTGCGGATTTAGATACAACGCGAAATCCATTAAGAATTGCAATAGAAAATTGGCAGCACGATTTAAATATTGGTTCGGTGGTTAGAACTGCAAATGCTTTTAACGTTTCAAGTGTCCATATAGTTGGTAAACGAGATTGGAACCGCCGCGGCGCAATGGTGACGGATAAATATTTGACGGTGATTCACCATCCTACGATTTCAGATTTCAAGGCCTGGAGTGATGAAAATAATTGCCCAATCATTGGTATCGATAATGTTCCAGTTTCAAAGCAACTTGAAACTTCAAGGTTGCCAAAAAGTTGTGTTTTATTTTTTGGTCAAGAAGGTGCTGGTATGTCGGATGAAGCAATCGCGGTATGTACTGAAGTATTAGCCATTCAACAATATGGATCTACTAGATCTATGAACGCTTCGGCAGCCGGTGCAATTGCAATGTATGCCTGGGGCATGCAACACCTACCTACAGGAGCTTTGCCTGATGCGTAAATCTTGGTTATCTAGAAATCTAATTTTACTAACTTTGGTTTCTTTAACTCAAGATGCAGCCAGTGAATTGCTTTACCCGTTATTACCGATTTTATTAACAACTGTTTTAGGCGCAGCACCAATTGCGCTTGGAATGATAGAAGGTGCCGCTGAAGCTGCAGCTGGATTTGCCAAACTTTGGAGCGGAAAATATAGCGATCGCATCGGACGCAAACCATTTGTCGCTGTCGGATATTCATTGGCTGGAGTTGGTAAGGCGCTAGTAGTTTTCTCGGCAACTTGGGGACAAGTCCTCATTGGTCGAATCACCGATCGAATCGGAAAAGGTATCCGTTCTGCGCCTCGGGATGCGTTAATTACCGATAGCGTAGAAAAAGAACATCTTGGCAAAGCATTTGGCTTCCATCGGATGGGCGACAATTTAGGCGCAGTAATCGGTCCTTTCTTTGCGCTGTGGGGATTGGTAATTTTTCACGATGATGTACGAAAAGTCGCGGTCTTTGCAATTATTCCCGCAATACTTTCTGCAGCATTAACATTCTTCGTCAAAGAAAGCTATTTTCCTAAACAAGAACCAGTAAAAGTAAAAGTAAAATCTCCTAAAGTCTCACTTAGTGCTCCACTAAAGCGAACCATTGCGTTATTAGTTTTTATTCAATTAATGAATATTCCCGATATTTTAATTTTGCTTAGGTTAAGTGATATCGGTTTCTCCACTAGAAGCGTGGTACTCCTTTATATTTTTTATAATGCAGTTGCAACAATTGCATCCATGCCTGCTGGAATAATTGCAGATCGAATCAAACCGCAATATGCATATTCGATTGGTCTTTCGGCTTTTGGAATTACATATTTATTACTTGGCACTTCTAATAGCCATTCATTAGCGATTGTCGCACTCGGTATCTATGGGTTATTCCCAGCTTTTACAGATGGCGTTGGAAAATCTTGGGTTGGAAAACTTTCAAGCAAAACTGAACGAGGGCGCTCCCAAGGTCTCTACCAAGCTTCCATGAACTTTGCCGTATTGGGTGCTGGTATTTGGGGCGGTGCACTTTGGCGCAAAAGCGAAATTGAATTGCCGTTAGTTATGGCAGGCACTGGTGCGATTATTGGAGTCTTACTACTTCTATTCCGCTATTCCGCTATTACTTCTTCTACAGATGAAACTCTTCGCTCGATCTCTTGAGCTTCTTCGTCACGCTGCAATGTTCGTAATATTGTGGCAATTCTCCGTTCAATTTCCACGATAAATTCAAAATCTTTTGGTTCCGAGTCAGCAACAACATCTAAAACTTTTTCTAATGATGCCAAGCCGTCTTCAGTTTCCCCGTTTAGTACTTGAGCTTTACCGTATTCAAAAAGCGCAAAAGTCTCGCGCCGTTGGTCGTGGGCTGTAGTAAATACATCGATAGCTTTTTGAGCAGCAGCCAGCGCTCCTAGCGCATCACCTAGTTCGATGAGGCAATGTGCGATTTTTTGATCGCATCGAGCCACATGAATTACTTCTTTTGCACTTTTGAATAAAGCTCGGGCTTCTTGAAATGCCAAAAGTGCTTTATCAAATTCTTTTAATTCTCGATGGCTACATCCAATTAAATGAAAATCATTTGCAGCACCTAATTCATTACCATCAACTAAATGTTCTTGTACACATTCACTCATACATTCAATTGCCTTTTGATATTCCTTAGATGCAAACCACCATTCACCAAGTGTGCAAGCCAATTCGAGTGCAACTGGTGATTTATTTTCGCGCAACAATTCAACGGCTTTGCTCATTGCACCAGCTGCTTCATCCATTCGCTTTAACTGATTTAAGTTATAGCCAATCGCAGAGTAGGCCTGTGCAAGTCCTTCTTTAGGAATATTCGCACCGAGTTCTGCATAAATATCTCTAGCAGTTTCAGCGAGCGCTAACGCTTCGTCATATTGACCTCTTGCATAAATTCTTGCACTTAATTCGTAATAAGTATTTGCGCGCTCTTCGCCTTCAGTATCTGGTATCCGCTCCCACAACATTTCTTCCGTAACGATCTCATCGATATTTGAATCATCATCGTCACTCAATGTGGGCCCTCTCCAGAACGCCGATGGATGAAACCTATAACTATTTTGCCTGGTGCGCTCGAAGGGACTCGAACCCCCAACCCTCGGTTCCGAAGACCGATGCTCTATCCGTTGAGCTACGAACGCATTTTCACTTGCAGAACCAACATTACCTTGGTGATTATATTTATTTAACCCAAGAAGAATGTAGCGGGCGACCTTCCGCATAGCCAGCGGCCGATTGAATTCCAACGACTGCTTTCTCGGCAAATTCTGAAATGCTTGCTGCGCCGGCGTAAGTACAAGATGAGCGCAACCCGGCGACAATTTCATCCAGTAGATCTTCTACACCTGGACGCTCAGGATCCAAATACATTCTCGATGTTGAGATGCCCTCTTCGAAAACTGATTTACGTGCTCGATCAAATGCATCTTCATTTGCAGTTCGAGCTGCAACCGCCCGAGCCGATGCCATACCAAAAGACTCTTTATATAAGCGACCGTTTGAATCTCTATGTAAATCACTTGGTGATTCGTAAGTCCCGGCAAACCATGAGCCGATCATTACTTGCGAGGCTCCGGCAGCGAGTGCGAGCGCAATATCGCGCGGATGACGTACGCCGCCATCTGCCCAGACATGTTTGCCAAACTTTTTAGCTTCCGCGGCGCATTCATAAACAGCAGAAAATTGTGGTCGGCCAACACCGGTCTGCATTCTTGTGGTGCACATTGCGCCTGGACCAACCCCAACTTTAATAATGTCTGCGCCAGCTTCAATTAATTCCCTAACGCCTTCCGCAGTAACCACATTGCCAGCTACTAATGGAATTTTTGGCGAAATAGCTCTGATCGCCTTGATTGCTTCAATCATTTTTATTTGATGGCCGTGAGCGGTATCTACAACTAATACATCTGCGCCTGATTCAATTAAGGATTTTGCTTTAGCGGCGACATCTCCGTTGATCCCAATCGCTGCTGCAATTCTTAGCTTTCCATTTGAATCAAGTGCCGGTTTGTAGAGCGTTGCACGTAGCGCTCCAACACGAGTCAGAATTCCAACTAACGCTCCAGACTTACTTACAACTGGGGCAAGTTTTCTACGATTGTTATGTAGAAATTCAAATGCTTCTTTTGGATTACAGGAATCAGATAAATTAATTAAGTCTTTACTCATTATCTGGTGGAGTTGGGTGAAGCGGTCTACGCCTTCACAATCTTCTTCAGTAACAATTCCTACTGGCTTTTCGTTCTCAAGAACCACAATCGCCCCATGAGCGCGCTTATTTAACAAGCTAACCGCATCGGCAACAGTTTGGTTTGGCGACAAAGTAATAGGGGTATCAAAAAACGTATGACGCGACTTAACCCATTGAATAACATCGTTAACAACTGGAAGTGGAATATCTTGCGGGATAACAGCGATGCCACCGCGTCGGGCAATAGTTTCGGCCATTCTCCGACCGGAAATAGCGGTCATATTTGCAACGACAATTGGAATTGTGGTTCCGGTGTTATCTGATGTTGTTAAATCAACTTCCATCCGGCTTGCGATCGTGGAACGACTCGGAACCATGAATACATCGTCATAGGTAAGGTCGTAAGTAGGAGTATTTAAGAACCGCACGTGGCAAAACTATACACCGAGAGCATTCGCTCTCATAAGCGTAGTTACCGGTGGATATCTAGCCTAGGTTTCTCGATTACGAACATGCAAGCCCAGTAGACAGCAAAGGCTACAAAGATCCCACCATATATATCTATGACGAAATGCTGACCAAGAAAAACTGTCGCCGGAATGATCAGTGCAAACCACGCCATTAAATACCACGCAGTTCTTGTTGCTCTATAACGTAATCGCCAAAGTGCAATCATTGAAATTACCGACCAAGTTACGTGGTTAGAAGGGAAACCATTAAGAGGTTGATCATTCCCATATATAACGTGAACTAATACCCAGTTAAAGAAACCTTGGTCGTTGACGTTTGCGCGCGGTACTTCGGTTTGAAATAACCAATATGCGATATCTAACATTGCCTGTCCAAAAATTATTGCAAAGCCGTTAACAAGAAATGCTTTATAACTTCCAAACTTCAAACTTAGATATGGAACTACAAAAGCTGCTAGTAAGTGAAATGACAAATAAGGAATTACAAAGATTGAAACAATAGGAATTTTTTCATCTAACCACCCACGCATCACTAACGGTGGATACGTTGGATCGATTTTATTAAATACCTCGTAAGATAAAAAAGCTAAAACAATTCCTAAATAAATTCCTAATACGCCTATTTTGCTATATTGCTGCTTCATTCCTGAAATTTAATTACTTTTTTATCAAAAGTCTATGAAAATCACGCATAAATTATGAGTTGATTAAAAAATTAACTCTGGTAAACTAAGCATGCAACACAAACTTTCGCTAGGAGCGTGCACTTCAAACTTCGGTTCTACATGAACCCTTTGATTGTACAAATTTGCAATGAAAACCCAATCGCATCATTCTCAAACTTTCCGTTCAGTTCCTACACATTCAAAACCTTTTGATACTTCACGCCTGCAAAAGATTTTGCAAGAGCAGTTGGATTTATATAAGAATTCAACGCTTGGATCTGATCTGGAGCATCAACTAGCTACCCAAACTATTCCGCTAGGCGCTCATTCAACTTTTCAGTCATTTGAGCCATATCCAGTCTCAATAGTTTCAGCTAAAGGTGCCTGGATGACTGATGTCGACGGCCGCAAAATGCTTGATCTATCAATGGGGTTCGGCGCGATGCTTGCTGGTCATTTGAATCCAGATGTAGTTTCTGAGCTCCGAGATGCACTAGATGTTGGCACGCTTTTCACTACACCTTCGCCGCTCTCCCGAGATGCTGCTGAACGAATCTGTCGCCGTTTCGGAATTGATCAAGTTCGATTCACTAACTCAGGAACTGAATCAACTATGTACGCGGTAAGAACTGCACGGGCATATTCGGGTAAAGAAGGTGTGGTTAAAGTTGAAGGTGGTTACCACGGTAGCCACGACTCAGTCTTGTTTTCAAATAAACCTGCGTTAGATAAAGCTGGACCTGCCGATGCTCCAACTCCGGTAATCCCTAATGCAAGTGTTGCTGGTGAAGTTTATGTAGTTCCGTTTAATGATGCTGTTGCTCTTGAAAATCTATTTGAAAAACATTCGAAAACTATTGCTTGCTTTATTGTCGAACCAGTCTTGGAAAATATCGGGATCGTGCTTCCAGACGAAGGTTACCTAGAAGCAGTACGCGTACTTTGCGATAAATATAAAGTGGTGTTGATATTTGATGAAGTAAAAACTGGACTAACTGCTGGACCGCAAGGTGCGGCGCAACGACTTGGTGTAATTCCAGATTTAATTTGTCTTGCTAAATCTATCGGCGGCGGAATTCCGTTAGCTGCCTTTGGTGGCAAAGCAGAATTTATGTTGCCGGTTAGTGATGGCCGAATGCCACATTTAGGAACATTTAACGGTCACGCTCTTGCAATGGCTGCAGTCCGCGCTGTGGATAAAATTTGTACTGTTGCAGCCCTTGAAAAAGCTGAATCTCTAAATAAAGATGCGTTGATTCGAATCCGTGAAGTTATCGACGAATACGAATTACCAGCCCATACCGTTGGTTTTGGGGTCAAAGGTTGCATAACTTGGGCTGATACACCGGTTCGCAACTACCGCGATTACAAAGCCACAAACTTCCAAATTGCAGAACTATCGTTCTTATGGTCGCTCAATCATGGCGTAATCACGCCGCCAGGATTAGACGAGCAATGGTTAATTAGTTTGGCGCATGGTCAAGCCGAAATAGACTTTATGGTTAATGACTTTAAGGAATTTGCAAAAACAATTCGTGGCTAATTAGGTATTTTGTGGGAAACCTAAGTTAATACCGCCATGGCTTGGATCTAACCAACGACTTGTAATTACTTTTCCACGAGTAAAGAAGTGAACTCCTTCGGTACCGTGCGCATGCGAATCTCCGAACAAAGAATTCTTCCAACCGCCAAATGAGAAGTAAGCCATTGGAACTGGAATTGGAACGTTAATTCCGACCATGCCAACTTCAACTTCGTTTTGATATCTACGAGCAGCGCCACCGTCATTAGTGAAAATTGCAGTGCCGTTTCCGTATTGATGATCGTTAACTAACTTCAATGCTTGTTCGTAACTCTTAACTCGAATGATGCTTAACACCGGTCCAAATATTTCTTCCTTATAGATAGACATCTCGGTGGTGATGTTGTCGAACAGAGTTGGCCCGAGCCAGAAACCTTCGCCATCTACCTTTACATTTCGGCCATCAACAACCAAAGTTGCGCCTTCTTTTTCACCAGCTGTTACATATGAAGCTACTTTGTCGCGGTGAACTTTAGTAACAAGTGGGCCCATATCAGCGCCTTGTGTACCGTCGCCAGTCTTGATTTTCGCCATTCTTTCTTTGATTTTCTCGATTAAAGCATCGGCAACTGGTTCTACCGCTACGACCACAGAAATCGCCATGCAACGTTCGCCAGCTGAACCGAAGCCAGCATTAATTGCGGCATCTGCTGTCAGATTTAAATCAGCATCTGGGAGAACTACCATGTGATTCTTTGCGCCGCCAAGTGCTTGGACGCGCTTACCAGATTTAGTTCCAGTTTCATAAACATATTTAGCAATCGGTGTTGAACCCACAAATGAAACAGATTTGATGCCAGGGTGTGTAAGTAGCGCATCGACAGCTTCTTTATCGCCATGAACGACGTTAAATACACCATCTGGTAATCCGGCTGCTTTCAAAAGCTCGGCCACATACATAATTGCACTTGGATCTTTTTCGGAAGGTTTAACAATCACAGTGTTTCCGCACGCGATTGCGATTGGGAAGAACCACATTGGGACCATTGCTGGAAAATTAAATGGCGAGATGATTGCGACTGGACCAAGCGGTTGGCGAATTGAATAAACATCCACACCAGTAGAAACTTCTTCAGAGAATCCACCTTTTAGTAAATGTGGGATGCCACAAGCAAATTCCACAACTTCTAAGCCTCGGGTTACTTCGCCAAGCGCATCGCTCAATACTTTTCCATGTTCGGCAGTGATTAACGCGGCAATCTTCTCTTTATTAGCATTTACTAGTTCGCGAAATGCAAAGAGCACTTGAGTGCGTTTTGTTAGTGAACTATGGCGCCACTCGTTAAAAGCTTTAGCGGCAACACCAACAGCCATATCTACAGTCGCTGTACTTGCGAAATTTACGCTGCCAGAAATTTTTCCAGTCGCGGGATTAAATACGTCACCGCTTCTCTCAGATTTTTCATTTGTAACTGCGCCATTAATCCAATGCGAAATAGTTTTCATATGCCCACAATACTTGAGGTTTGACTCCGCCCATTACCGCTTCATCTACCAAATAGGTCACAAAAGTGCTTAAATTGGCGCATAATTCAGAGAAAACAAAGGGAGCACCGTGAACACCCCAGAAAATAATCCAGATAAAGCCGCGAAAGTTTTTGCTGACGACCGAGCATATGTTTTCCATTCCTGGTCAGCGCAAGCCCAAATCAATCCAATGGTAATTGCAAGTGGTGCTGGTTCTTACTTCTGGGATTTCACTGGCAAGAAATATCTAGACTTTTCCTGTCAATTAGTTTTTACAAACATTGGCCACCAACATCCAAAAGTTATTGCTGCCATTAAAGAGCAAGCTGACATTCTCGCAACTATTGCGCCACAGCATGCAAACGAAGCTCGTAATGAAGCTGCCAAGCAGATCTTAGAATTAGCCGGCGATAAGTTTAAGAAAGTTTTCTTCACTAATGCCGGCGCTGATGGAATTGAAAATGCAATTCGAATGGCAAGACTGCATACAAATAAACATAAAATACTTTCAACTTATCGTTCTTATCACGGCAATACCGGATCCGCTATTAATGCAACTGGTGATCCACGTCGGTTCCCAAATGAATTTGGTTACGGACATGTTCACTTCTGGGGACCTTACCTATATCGGACGGCATTCTGGGCAACTAACGAAGCGGAAGAATCCCAACGTGCTCTAGAACATTTAGAGCAAACTATTATTTTTGAAGGTCCAAACACAATTGCCGCAATATTAATCGAGAGCGTTCCAGGAACTGCTGGAGTTCTTATGCCACCTGCTGGTTACTTAGATGGGCTACGTGCGCTCTGTGATAAATATGGAATTCTCTGGATTGCAGATGAAGTTATGTCAGGTTTTGGCAGAACTGGAAAATGGTTTGGGTTCGAACACTCAAAATCAATCCCAGATTTAATTGTTTTCGCTAAAGGTGTTACATCAGGTTACCTCCCGCTTGGTGGCGTGATAATTTCTGATCCAGTAGTAACAACTTTTAATGAGCGAGTTTTCCCAGGTGGCCTCACTTACTCTGGCCACCCATTAGCTTGCGCCACCGCGGTAGCCACTATTGCTGCGATGAAGAGCGAGAAAATGGTGGAAAATGCAGCATTTATTGGCGAAAAGATTCTTGGCCCAGGCTTACATGAACTAGCGAAGAAGCATGCCGTCATTGGCGATATTCGTGGCGCCGGAGTTTTTTGGGGAATGGACATGGTTACCGATCGCAATACTCGTGAACCACTTGCGCCATATGGTGCGTCTAGTCCAAAAATGAATGAGATTGTTGCAACTTGTAAAAAGAATGGTTTGATGCCATTTAATAACTTCAACCGAATTCACATGGTGCCACCGTGCAACATTTCAGAGAGCGACGCGAAGTTGGGAATCGAACTTCTCTCCAAATCACTAACAGAACTTGGGCTATAGAATCTAACCTAATGACTTCTTTAATATCTGCGCGCTCTCTTACAAAAACTTATGGTGATTTTGTTGCTGTCGACCAGATAAATTTTGAAGTTCGAAAAGGAGAATCATTCGGATTGCTAGGTCCTAATGGCGCAGGTAAATCAACCATCATGCGAATGATTGGCGCCACCCTCCAACGTTCATCTGGCGAACTTGCGGTTCTTGGGAAGGATCCAGAAAAGTTTGGACCACAAATTCGAGCCCATCTCGGAGTTGTCCCACAACAAGATAATCTAGATAGCGAACTTACGGTTCGAGAAAATTTATATATTTATGGCCGTTATTTTGGGCTCTCTAAAAAATTCTTAACTCCAAAAATTCAAGAGTTGCTTGAGTTTGCCCAACTTGAAGAGAAGCGCGATGTAAAAGTCGAAGCGCTAAGCGGTGGTATGAAGCGACGTTTAACAATTGCGCGTGCGCTAGTTAGCGAGCCTGAAATTCTTATGCTCGATGAACCGACGACCGGCCTAGATCCACAAGCCCGCCATATTCTTTGGGATCGATTATTTAGGCTAAAAGAGTTGGGCGTAACGCTCTTACTTACTACTCATTTCATGGATGAAGCAGAACAGCTTTGCCAGCGATTAATCGTGATGGATAAGGGCAAAATCATGGCTGAAGATAGCCCTGCCGAGCTAATCCGAAAGTATGTAACTAAAGAGGTATTAGAACTTCGCTTTGGTTCCGATAAGAATTCACAATACGTGGATCAGCTACGGCAAAAATGTGATCGGATCGAACAACTCCCAGATCGAATTCTGCTTTATACAAATGACGGCGAAACCCTACTAACGGAAATTGTTGGTTCAGGGCTACATCCAATAACTTCATTAGTACGACGGTCTTCACTAGAAGATGTATTCCTAAGACTTACTGGCCGAAGCTTGATTGAATAAAATGAAGGTAAAAGAAGCACAGCGTGAGGTTTCAAGATTTGGTGCACTTTATATCGTAGAAGCTAGATTTAGAAATATGTTTAAATGGCGTTCGGCAATTATTACCGCAGCGATCTTAAATCCAGTTTTATATCTGCTTTCGGTTGGTGTCGGTATTGGTTCGCTTGTAAATGCTAAACAGGGTGCAGGCGGCGTAGATGGCGTTCAATACTTAACATTCCTAGCTCCAGCGCTGCTAGCCAGCGCAGCGATCCAAGGTGCTATCGATGAAGTTACTTTTCCGACGCTCCAAGGTTTTAAGTGGGCCAAGAATTTCTTTGCTATGAACTCAACTCCGATTACCGGAAACCAAATTGCACTCGGCGTCTACATCGCAGCCTTAGGTAGAACTTTTGTTACAGTTGTAATTTACTGGTTGATACTTTTAATTGCGGGTGCTTTACCTACCGGAACTGCATGGCTTGCAATGTTTGTTGCAATGTTGGCCGGTGGCGCTTTCGGATCGATCATGCTCTATTTGACATCAAAAGTTGAAAAAGAGGATTTCTTTCTGACTGCAATTGGTCGACTAATAATTATGCCGCTCTTCTTATTCTCTGGAACTTTCTACCCACTTTCTTCAATGCCTCTTATTTTGCAGCCAATAGGCTGGATTTCACCGCTCTGGCACGCTACCGAATTAGGTCGTTATTTAACTTATGGCCATTCGATTAGCGGGTTAATGATCGGAGTGCATTTTATATTTCTTACTTCATTGCTAGCGCTGGGTTTGAAGTTAGCGTTCCGTAATTTCACAAAGCGGTTAAGTAAATGATCGCTAAAGGAGCCGTCGCTATTGCTGAAGGAAGAATCGGCAAACCGCTAGAGAAATATTATGCGGGCAGAACTCGAGCCCCGCTGCAACGAAGTTTTATCGCTTTCAAGTCCTCAGCTTGGTTAGTTGTGTTATCGGGTTTTGTAGAACCGGTTTTATATCTTTTCTCTTTTGGTTTTGGTGTCGGTGCGCTAATCGGCGGCATAACTGCAGCAGATGGTTCCACGATTTCTTATGCTGCCTACATTGCGCCAGGATTACTAGCAACTAGTGCAATGAACGGTGCAATCTACGATTCAACTTGGAACGTATTTTGGAAAATAAACGAGAGCAAGTTGTATCAGGGAATGCTGGCAACTTCACTTGGGCCATTAGATGTAGCGCTGGGTGAAATCGCGTGGGCGCTACTTCGCGGCCTGATGTACGCAATTGGTTTCATGATTGTAGTAACGCCACTCGGATTAATTGAAAATTGGTGGGGACTTCTTGCAATTCCAGCCGCAGTATTAATTGCGTTTGGTTTTGCTTCATTTGGCATGGCGGCTACTTCTTATATGAAATCTTTTCAGCAAATGAACTATATAAATATGTTGATGCTGCCGATGTTTCTTTTCTCTGGATCTTTCTTCCCGCTTACAGTTTATCCGGAGATTGTGCAATGGTTTATTAAAATATTACCGTTGTGGCATGGAATCTCACTAATTAGAGATTTAACGCTTGGCCAAATCGATAGCTCTATTTTGGGCCATGTTCTCTACTTTATTGTGATGATTGCACTTGGACTCTGGTTCACAACTAAGCGGTTAAATGCCCTCTTTTTAAGGTAATTCCAGCTCTATCCATTTATTTTTTCACCTGTTAACATAAAACAATTATGAGTACATATGAAATTGAGCGACTTCAATTAATTAGAACTAACAAAGATAAGCCGCGGTTAGATTATTTAAGCGATCGAGGTCGTCTTATTCATGGCCCCACCCCTCCAGGTGGTTCCATTCCATCACCGCGCGAAAGTGATTTGACGCCGGCAGAAGTAGAAGAAGTTGTCGAATTAATTGCAAATGGCAGAAAAACGAGAACTCCAGTAGTTATGCCGGAACGATTACGCGCAAGATCTTGGAAATCAATGGAAGAAGTAATTTTGAAGTTGGAGTACGCGCTGGGCTGGGAAGGTGCTGGTTGGAAAGTTGGCGCCGCAAGTTTAGATGTTCGTAAAGCTGAAAATATTCCTAGCCCATCTCCTGGTCGGTTATTTACAAGATCGATTATGAAAAGTCCTGCGGCAGTGCCTTCTGAGTTTTTTGTAAATTACCGTTTATGCGAATGTGAGTTTGCATTTCAACTTGGCCAGGATTTTCCGGTACGTGAGAAACCATATAGCGAAGCTGACTTGCGAGCGGGTATTGAGTTCTTAGCGCCAGTGATTGAGATAGGTGATTCGGTATTTGAAGATTGGTATAGCGTCAGTGGATATTTTGGCGGTATGTATGACAATGCTGGCGGTGCCGCTTTTGTAGTTGGTAATAAAGTCAAAGATTGGCAAGAGATTGATTTACCAAAAGCAAATATTGATCTTTACGTAAATAATTCTTACATTAAATCTGGTCAAGGAATTCAAGCCATGGGACATCCCGTGACTAGCCTTACTTGGATGATTAATTGGGTTCGAGAACGTGGCAGAGGCGTATTCGCTGGTGAATATGTGAGCACCGGAACGTGCACTGGACATTGTTTTGTGCAGCCAGGTGATTTAGTAAGCGTAGATTTTGGTGATTTGGGCTTAGTTGAGGCGAAGTTTGTCTAACGCAACAACAACTTATTCGGCAGCGACTTTGGTAGAAATTGGCACCAAAGTTATTTGCGGAATGGGCGCTCCACCTGAATTAGCGAACGCGGTTTCTAAATCACTTGTGCTCTCTAATCTAGTTGGACATGACTCGCACGGAATTATTCGATTGATGGAATATTCCGGTTGGGTCGAATCCGGAAATTTAATTCCGAACGCGTACCCAAAAGTAGAATGGAGTAAAGAAGCCACATCCCTAATTGATGGTGGTTGGGGTTGGGGGCAGAGCGCTTCTTACCTTGCAACTGAAACTGTTATTGCGTCGGCGCGAAAATATGGAACTGCCACGGTTGTCTTAAGTAGAACAAATCATGTAGGCCGGTTGGGTGAATATGTAGATTTAATTTCGCAAGCCGGAATGATGGGAATTGCTTTTTGTAATACCGGTGGGCCGATCGTTGCACCATTTGGTGGTGTGAAACGAGTTCTCGGAACTAACCCATATGCATGGTCAATACCTGGTGCTGATAATTACAATTATGTTTTAGATTTTTCAACCGCGGTTGTTGCAGCTGGAAAAATTATTCTCGCCGGGATGAGCGGTGAAAGTATTGAGCCTGGATCGCTAATAGATAAGAATGGTCAGCCAACAACTAACGCAGCAGATTTGGCAGATGGTGGATCGCTCTTAGCGTTCGGTGGTCATAAGGGTTCCGGGCTTTCAGTCCTCATCGATTTAGCGGCCGGAATTCTCTCGGGAAATATGCCTGCCGCTATTTCAGATAGTGGTTTTGGAAATGGCACCATATTCATGGCGGTAGATATATCGCGTTATGCCACTCCTGAACTTTTTAGATCGGTCGCTTCTAAATTTGAGGCCATCATGCATAACGCTGGAAAGCCAGATTCGGTGCTCATGCCCGGCGAATTCGAATATAAAACAAAGCTGGATAGAGAGGTAGCTGGAATTTCGGTTAGCTCTGGGGTCCGCGAAAATATCCTCGAAATTGCCGAAAAGTATGGAGTTGACCCGCTCAATTTGAGGGAAATTTCCAGGAAATAAACCCGCAAGTCTCTTGTTCTGGGCGAGTGCTTGCCCTAGCCTTCTGTAAACCGTTAACCATTAACCGGAGCGGTCTTACCCTAGGAAAGGCAGTAAATGTTAATAAATCGCAAAAATAAAATGATTGCGATTGGAGCAACCCTCGCTCTTGCCCTTACCGGCTTCGTCGGACTTCAATCCGCAAACGCTGCAACAGGTAAAAACTGTAATCTAAAATCAGTAGCAAAAACTGCTGATTGTGATTCAGTTACCTATGCCGCATTGCACCGAGTTGGCTCGCTTGATGCAGTCACTCCAGTTGGTGGCTACACCGAAAGTCAAATGGCCACAATTGTTCAAGGACAGCTTTATCGATTTAATGCTGCTGGATACCCAGCACGCGATTTGGTTTTAACAGAAACAATTTCTGCTGATTTTCTAACTGTTACCCAAACTCTTAGAACTATTAACTACTCAGATGGAACTGCACTAGTCGCGGCTGATGCGGTAAACGCATTCGATCGATGGGTAGTTTCAAAGTCTTCTGCTTCATATATCGCAAAAGTAGACAAGGTAGTTGCAAAAGATGCTCACACATTAGTGTGGACGCTTAAGTCTCCTTACACTGATTTCCACTTTGCACTTGCACAACAATTCTTGGGAATTCACCCAGCATCAAAAACTGATACAGCTGCAAAAGCTGCGGCATACTTCAAGAACCCAGTAAGTGCTGGCCCAATGATGGTCAAGACATTTACTCCAGGTACTGATTTATTCGTAGCTGTAGCAAACCCAAATTACTGGGCAAAGCCAGTTACTAAGGAAATTCGTGTTGTAACTATCCCGGATGCAAATACTCGACTAGCAGCTTTCCAAGCTGGCACCGTTGACTATGTAATGGAACTTCCATTAGCCGCCGCACAGACGAAGTTCGATAAAACTAAGTTCCGTGTAGCTGCTGCTAAAGACTCTGGCACATTCATGATCGCTTTCAACATGGGTGCTGGTCAGCCAAATAAAGCGCTAAAAGATGCTCGAGTCCGTCAAGCTATTTCGCTTGCAATCGACCGCGCAGCAATCATGCGAATTGCATTTAATGGGCTATCTGGGACTAACTGCGGTATGCAGTTCAACACAAATAACCCTTACTACCTCTGCTCCATTCCAAAGAGTGGTGCACGAGATACTGCTGCTGCACGTAAGTTGCTAAAAGAAGCTGGTTATGCAAATGGATTTAAACTTTATCTCCATGTGCCAAACCGTGTACTTTGGCAGGATGCAGTTTCTATCATCAAAGCAAACCTCGCTGTTGTTGGTATCGATGTAACCATCGATATGGTTACTCCAGATACAAACATTTCTGCAGTAATTAACAAGCGCGAATGGGAAGCAATGTGGTTCGGTAACAACGCAGCCACTCCAATTCTGCAACTAAGCAACTGGTTCTATCCAGGTGGCGTATGGGCAGCAAACTCAAACATTGCGGATGCAACTCTTGCTGATACCAAGAAGCTGCTAGACGAAGCCGGTTCAGCCACCAGCGCTGTTGTCATTAAAGACAAGCTCGCTCAGGTTGAAAAAATTGCTTGGGATCTTTCAGCATTTATCCCAGTCGGAACTCGCTTCTACCTATCTGGCAGCACTATCGGTGCCGGACTAGTACAAGCACTAATGCCAGGACAGTTGCAATTTGTTATTGGAACTAATCCTGCTTTACCTACAGATTAATTTTCTAACCAAAATTTATCTGAAATCGAGGGCTAGCTGAGCGCGAAAGCACTTATCTAGATTGAGGAAAAGTTAACAAGGTAATCGCGAAATTACCTTGTTAACTTTTCTGATTAATCAGGAGATTTTTAGTAATTAGCGAAGGGGGTTGCGTTAGCTTGTTAAAAAATCAGATTGCGCGCACAATTCTTGGCCGATTAGGTAGAGCTCTCTCAGTAGGTTTTTGGGTTATGGTTATTTCGTTCGCAATTATGCGAATTATTCCTGGTGATCCGGCCTCCGCCCGCTTGGGTGGCGTTGAGGCAGAAGCAATCGCTCAGTTGAGAAAACAACTCAATTTAGATGGCAGTATTTTTCAGCAATTCTCGAGATATGTAACTGATCTTTTACATGGAAATCTCGGTATCTCTCTTCAAACTGGACGGACCGTGATAGACATCATCGGTTCTACGCTTCCGCTTACAATTTACTTAATTTTATTTTCGACTTTTTTTGCCGTAATTCTCTCAATTCCAATCGGAACTTCAATCGCGTGGTCCGGTAAAGCGCCGATAGTTTATACATTTCGAGGCATTACTGCAGTAATTCTTGCAACCCCCAACTTTTTTATCGCTATGGTCGGAATTTTAATTTTTACAGTTAGAGTAAATTGGTCGCCAGTTTTTGGATACGAACCTGAATTTCCACAAAATTTAAAATACCTATGGTTGCCGGTGGTGGTTAATACGCTCATCATGACTTCAGTAGTTTCAAGAGTTATTTTTAGCTCCGTTATAGAAACAAAAGAAGAAGAGTTTGTTGAAACTGGAATTATTCGTGGTGTTGGCCGCCGACGTTTCTTCTGGTTCTATATTTTAAAACCTTCTATGGCGCCAACTGTAGTTCTGCTCTCGTACATGATGGGCACGATGCTTGGCGCAACTGTAATTTTAGAAACTATTTTTACACTCCCAGGAATCGGGCGTGAAATGGTTAATGCGGTTTTGACTAGTGATTATCCAGTGGTGCAAGGAATATTATTAATATTTGGTGTAATTACTGTTTTCTTAAGCTTTGTTGGAGATGTAATCGCATACTTGCTAGACCGACGGGTTAAAATATGAAAACTAGGTTTGTAAAATTTAAAGAATGGCTACTATTGCCTGGCGGTTTCGGAATTTTTACTGGAATGTTAATGCTTGGGACAATGATTCTTCTTGGAATAATTATTCCTAATTTTGGCCCGTACAAACCTGATGAATTTATCGGAGACCCGTTCTTACCGCCAAGTTGGCAACATCCATTTGGATTGGATCAACTAGGTAGAGATGTAATGACTCGCACATTTTCCAGCGTAGGAATCGACCTGGGAGTGGCTTTTCTTGGGGTAAGTATTCCGCTAGCCATTGGAACTGTAATTGGTATTTTGCTTGGGCTAGCTAAGAATAAATATGTGATTAGTCTTGTTGGTTCGCTAATCGACGGAATCAATGCATTTCCACTTCTAATTATCGCAGTTGCGATGCTTACTTTTCTAGGTTCCGGATTGCGAAGTGTGGTGGTAATTCTTGCCATAACAAACTGGGCCAGGTATGCGCGCATTTCTAGAACTCGAGCGGTTGTAGTTTCTAAACAAAATTATATTGAAGCTGCCAAAACCCTTGGGTTCTCGAAGCGCCGCATCGTGATGAAACATATTGCACCAAACGTTTCATCAGAGACGGTTGCTTATGCGCTTAGCGATTTTATTTTAGTAATTGTGGTTGTTTCTGGACTTTCTTTCTTGGGACTTGCGGCTAAACCGCCTATGGCTGAGTGGGGTTCGATGATTGCTGATGGACGCGCTTATTTGGCGCAATCTTGGTGGTTGGTTATATTCCCCGGTTTAGCGCTCTGTTGGTCTGCTGTTTCGCTTTCTTTTGTTGTTGAAGGTATATCTCGCAGAGATCGAGGTGTTTAAATGTCAGGTAATCATCTCCTTGAAATTAAGAATTTAAAAATTGATGTAAGAGTTACAAAAAAGAGGCGTTTATCAATTGTTGACACTGCTTCTCTAATAATTGAACCAGGACAGATAATTGGATTGATCGGAGAGTCTGGCTCTGGAAAGACAATGTTGTGCCGATCTTTAGTGGGAACCCTGGGTCGCCGTGGTGCATATATTGCTTCTGGCCAATTGAAGTTTGATGGAATCGATTTGATTTCTGCAAAACAGAGCGTCTGGAATGAAATACGAGGGAAACGGATTGGTTATGTGCCACAAAGCGCACTCGCCGGTCCAAACCCTGTAATGACTATCGGTGCCCAACTTGCGGAAGCTATCTTGCAAGATGAGAACTTCCCAAAAGCAGACCTTGAAAAACGATCGCTAGAGCTTTTAAATATCGTGCAAATTCGACGCCCAGAGACGGTTTTGAAGCAATATCAACATGAGCTTTCAGGTGGCATGAAGCAACGGGTAATGATCGCATGCGCAATCGCACAACAGCCACAATTAATTGTGGCAGATGAGCCCACTACTGGACTTGATGTAACTGTTCAAGCAGAGATCATGGAGCTGTTAAAACAAATTCGTAAAGATTTTAATACCTCAATTATTTTGGTGTCTCACGATTTACCACTGATAAATGAAATTTGCGATGACACTGTAGTGATGCACGCCGGCACGACGGTCGAGAAAATTCCATCTAAATCCATTAAAGCGTCAAAGCATCCCTACACTTTAGCGCTCTATAATTCTAGAATCGATCTTGTAGTACCTAAGGGCCAACTAAAAACTATTAATGGCCAACCCCCATCGGTTGGAAGCTGGCCGGAGGGATGCCGGTTCTCGGAACGATGCGATTTTGTTAAAGATAAATGCAGAGTGAAACAAGATTTACCTCTTATCACAATTGGAACTAGCCATGAAACTTCTTGTCTACGCTATGACGAAATTGCGAGGTAAGAACACAGTGAACATTATAGAAGCTAAAAATGTATCAGTAATTTTTGATTCATATGGTGATGTAATAAAAGCGGTTGATCAAGTAGATTTTGTATTGCCAAAAGGGCAAACAATTGGCGTTGTTGGTGAATCTGGCAGTGGGAAATCTACCTTTGCTCGAGTTCTTTCGGGTTTACAATTACCAACCTCTGGTTCTGTTACATTCATGGGAAAGCCAATTCAAAGCGGTAGGAACACCTATGAAGGAGCCCTCCGTAAAGAAGTACAGATGGTTTTTCAAGATCCATATGGAAGTTTGAATCCACGGATGCGAATCGTTAAAGCAATAGCTGAAGCAATTCGGCAACATCAAGGCTTAGATAAGAAAGCTTCGCGTGTTGCAGCACTGGATTTACTTGAAAGCATGGGCATTAGCAATCTTGATGCACAGAAATTCCCAAGTAAGTTATCGGGTGGCCAACGTCAAAGAGCTAGTGTGGCACGGGCACTTTCGGCCCAACCTAGCGTTCTCATTGCCGATGAACCAACCTCAGCAATCGATCAAAGTGCGCAAGCCCAGCTATTAGGTCTCTTTAATGATTTAATCAAAAAAGGTTTATCAATTGTGTTGGTTTCGCATGACCTTGGTGTAATTAGATATCTCTCGGATTACGTATATGTCATGAAAGATGGCATATTTGTAGAATCTGGAAAATCTGAAGAGATATTTAATAATCCAAAAGAGGATTACACTAAGAAATTGATCTCTTCAATACCTGGACGCTCAATTAAATAATTAACCTAGCGTTAGATTTGAATTAACGATATCTAGTTGCAGTACGGCTCTCCCACTTTCAAGTCTTGCCACTGGCACGCGATATGGAGAGCAAGAGACGTAATCAAGCCCGATCTTGTCGAAAAAATGAATGCTGGACGGATCGCCACCGTGTTCGCCACAAACTCCAATTTTGAAATCTGGACGAATTGAGCGAGCTTGATCAGTAGCAGTCTTAACTAAAATTCCAACACCGGCTTGGTCTAGCGATTCAAATGGATTGAATGGAAGTAGTTCTAAATCAAGATACCTTGGCAAGAATGAGGATTCAACATCGTCACGACTAAACGCCCAAGTTAATTGCGTTAAATCGTTGGTGCCAAACGAAAAGAAGTCTGCGTAAACACCTAGCCGCTCTGCAGTAATCGCAGCACGTGGCGTTTCAATCATTGTGCCAATTGGAATCGTTGCACTTTGCCCAGTTCCTTTTAGGGTTTTACTGATTTCATCTTCGAGTGATTCACGTAAATAAAGTAGTTCGCGCTGTGTCGCTACTAACGGAATCATTACCTCAGGTTTTGGATCATGCCCTAATTTACGAACTTCAATTAACGCATGTACGAGCGCACGCACCTGCATTTTATATAACTCTGGAATTAGAATTCCTAGGCGAACGCCACGAAGCCCGAGCATCGGGTTTGATTCATGCATACGTTTAACAGCCGCAAAAACTGCGCTATCTCGAGCTGAAATCTCGCTATTTAGCGCTTCAGCTCGAGACATATTTGCAGTTAATTCAGCGAGTGGTGGCAAGAACTCATGGAGCGGTGGATCAAGCAAACGAACTGTTACCGGTAAGCCAGACATTGCCATCATAATCCCGACAAAGTCAGCTCGTTGTAGAACTTCCATCTCGCCGATTACGCCACGTTGTACATCTTCATTTTCAGCAAGCACTAACCGTTCAACGTATGACCTTCTTGGTCCAAGAAACATGTGTTCCGTTCGGCAAAGTCCAACGCCTTCTGCGCCTAAAATTCGAGCCCTAATCGCATCTTCAGGAGTGTCGGCATTAGCTCGAACTTCTAGCCGTCGAATTTTATCTGCATGCGTCAAAATTCGATCTACCGCTTTAACTACTGGTGATGCTTCATCACTTGCGGAAGATAGTAAGCCTTCCAAATATGAAGTCACTGGCGATGCAACAACTGGCAGCTCGCCTAGATAAACCGCGCCAGTTGAGCCATCAATTGAAATTACTTCGCCTTCGTAAACACTCTCACCACCCACTGTGAAGAATCCGCCGCTCTCGTCAACAGTAATACTTTCTGTTCCACATACTGCGGTCTTTCCCATGCCTCGCGCTACGACCGCTGCGTGTGAAGTTTTTCCACCACGGCTGGTAAGAATTCCCTGCGCCGCCACCATTCCAACTAAATCATCAGGGCTAGTTTCACGGCGAACTAAAATAACTTTCTTGCCATCTCGTGAAGCATCTAGCGCACGTTTTGAATCAAAAACCACCGCGCCGACTGCTGCTCCTGGTGAAGCAGGAATTCCTCGAGCTAGTTCTTTCACTGAGCCACGTAAATCAAATTGTGGAAACATTAGTTGAGCTAATTGTGCGCCACCCACCCTAGTTAGCGCTTCATCGATTGTTATTTTTCCTTCATCCACCAATTGAACCGCAATTCTAAAAGCCGCTTCGGCAGTCCGTTTTCCCACGCGGGTCTGCAGAATCCACAACTTGCCCTTTTCGACTGTAAATTCGATATCGCAGAGATCGCGGTAGTGTGTTTCTAAATTCGCCATTACTTTTTCAAGCTCTCCGTGAACTTTAGGAAATTCTTTAGCCATATCCTCTAACGACATAGTGTTTCGAATTCCGGCGACAACATCTTCGCCCTGTGCTCTAACTAAGTAATCGCCATAACTTCCAGTTTCGCCAGTTGCTGGGTCTCTGGTGAATGCAACGCCAGTTCCCGAATCATCGCTGAGATTGCCAAATATCATTGACTGCACATTTACTGCAGTACCGAGATCTGACGGAATTCGTTCTCGTTGGCGATAAAGTTGGGCTCGCTCTGAATTCCAAGAATGAAAGACGGCTTGTACTGATCTAGTTAAATGTTCTCTCGGGTCGGTTGGAAAAGTTTCACCCGTTAGCGCTTCAGTTTCTTTTATATATCCATCAGTTAAAGCTTGTAACCCATCTACTTCCAAATCCGAAATTGCATTTACACCAAAAGCGCTTAATACTCTCTGTTGTATCTTGTGGAATTCACTAAGTGGAACTTCGCAAACAATTCGGCCGTACATATCCACAAATCTTCGGTAACAATCCCAGGCAAATTTTGGATTGCCGGTCTGTTGCGCTAACGCTTCCGCAACTTCTGGCGTCATCCCAACATTTAGTACTGTCTCCATCATCCCCGGCATCGAAAATTTTGCACCAGAACGAACTGAGACTAAGAGTGGATTCTTTGGATCACCAAATTTTTTACCTAATTCTTTCTCCAAATTTATTAGGGCTGCTTCAAGTTCTTCTGGTAATAAACTTGGAATCTCACCCGTGAGTAGGAATTCACGACATGCCAAAGTTGTAATCGTGAAACCTGGCGGAACTGGTAATCCAATTTTCACCATCTCTGCAAGATTTGCCCCTTTGCCACCGAGTAAATCTGATTGGGTCCGGTCGCCGAAAGAGAATGGGTGAATATATTTTGCGCTCACACTTTGCCCTTTTCTGACTTTGGATTAGGTAAAAGTGGAACGCCACGGAAAATTTGGGATGGTTCTCTAAGTAGCGGCTTAGCTTTCCCGCTGAAAACCGAGATGTAGTCGGTCTTAGTGTGCTTTTCAAACTCCCCGCGATTTTCATATAATTCATAAAGATAAAAAATAGATGGATCTACTTCATCAACATAGATGACGAATTTTATTGAACCAGACTCGCCCCAAGTATTTTCACTATGCCAGATTAGCGCCTCACTAAATTCTGAGATTTTATCTTCCAGAACTTTAAAAACAACCATGACTGCAAATTTCACTTCTCCCACCCAATCTGATTAACCATCGCTTTGTTTTGAGAAATACGTAGTAACTGTTCTGTTACCAGTTTCCTAGCTCTCGGATCAAAGGAGGTGGAATCGCCACCAACATGCGGGACGATTAAAACATTCTTCTCGGACCATAATGGATGGCCGGCTGGCAGTGGTTCCGGATCAGTAACATCTAAAGCTGCATGGATTCGATCTGCTCTCAACGCTTCCAATAAATCATCAGTATTAATTACCGCTCCTCGAGCTACATTGATTATTAATGCGCCTGGCTTCATCAAGTCAAATTTCTCTTTATTAAAGAGATTTCGAGTTGAATCGGTTAAGGGAACAATCAAAACTACAACATCGATTTCAGGTAGATATTTGTTTATCTCAGAGATTGGATAAACATTATCTCTTGCAGTTTGCGCAAATCTTAAAATGTTAATTGGAAAGTTTGCAATCAAATGTTCAAAGGTTTTTCCAATGGAGCCATACCCAACAATCGCCACAGTTTTATCAGCTAATGATCCAGTGCTTGTATGTTCCCATTTACCGGCAATTTGATTTTTTACATACTCTGGAATAAACCTTAATTTTGCAAGCATTAAAGCTAAGGCCAGTTCGGAAGTTGAATGATCATGAACGCCTTTGGCATTAAATAACGTTAACCCAGGTCGCAAATAAGCGATGGCATCGTCGTACCCCGCATTAAGAAGTTGAACAATCTTCAAGTTTGGCATTTTTGGTATCCAAGTAAGAGCCGCCGAGCCAGCCATATATTGCGGCACATAGAAAGTTATTTCAGAGAGTGCAGTCTCGCTCAAAGTAGCAAGTGGTTTACTAGTTAACTTAAATCCATTTGGAATAGTCAAATCTGGCCATTGGCACCAAATGTTCTCCGTCATTAATTTATTTCCTATCTCTCTTTATTTCTAGAAATCCCTATTGCGTGCGTTGCGGCTTTAAAGATTGAGTCTGTGTCAAGTAAGTTTGCCTTATAAAGATCGGGAATTGTGCCGGATTGCCCAAAGACATTCACCCCTAAGGAAATTTGACGTACGCCAAGAGCGGAGCCGAGCCACGCCATCGCATGCGAAGATGCATCATGAATAGAGACAATTGGCGCATTATTGGATATCAGAGTCTCCAAGTAGTTTTGACTCTTTATTGATTTGATCTCTTTGATTGCACTAGATAGCGAACTCTGCCAATTATGATAGATCCGACTTGGACTCACTACATCAAACACATTTGCAATAATTCCAATATTTGCTAAAGCCTCAGCAGCTGCTAAAACTTCTGGCGCTACAACCCCAGTCGAAACTAGATTAACCTCGGGTGCGAATTCTGAAGATATCCCTAATACTTCTAGTGCAAGCCGACCATCAACTAATTGATAAGCACCGCTTATAACTTGGTTACGCAGGACGGCATCGCCCACTTTGACTCGTACACTCTCGAATACTTCTTGTAGGATTGATCGGGTTGATAATCGGAAGTAATAAACTAACTCTCTATCGTTCTTTGTAGTTGGCTTTGCGACGCCAGAAATCGCATCGCATAAGAGCCAATCTAAGGCAGTCGCGAATGCCGGTTCAATTAAAACCATGCCAGGCAGCTCTATTCCAACGGATGCAGTTATCGAAGATTGATGTGCGCCGCCTTCGGGGGCAAGTGTTACTCCAGAGGGTGTCCCAGCAACAATAAATCGAGACCCGGAGTAAACCCCATGCACAAGTGAATCTAAGCCTCGTAAAACAAATGGATCATAAACAGTACCCACCGGAATCAATTTTTGATGAGAATGAATATCAGATAACCCGAGTGCGCCTAGCAACATAAAGAGATTCATCTCGCTTATGCCAAGTTCAATATGTTGGCCGGTAGGTCCTTCCGCCCATTTTAAAACTGGATCCACATTCCAAGCACGTTTTTCGGTTGGGCAATAAACACCAACGCGATTTATAAATCCGCCAAGATTTGTTGAAGTAGCGACATCAGGAGCAGTAGTAACAATGTATTTAACAAGTTCAGGGTCTCTAGACAGAGTAGTTAATATCCGCCCAAAAACTTCTTGGGTTGAATTACTCGCTTTAAATTGGAGATCAGTTTTCTCAGGAATCGGACACTCGATGTTAGAAACCTTATTATCTAATTGCAACTCAGATTTGCGAAGTTCGCATATCTGACCTGATATAGATTTAGAATTGAAGCGATCCCACTCTGTATCTAAATCTAGTTCAAGTTCTTTTCTGAATTCATCAATCTGAGTTGAATTTAGTGATGCGCTGTGGTTTCTTGGATTTCCGGCTAACGGTAAACCCCAACCTTTTACCGTATAAGCAAAAATCACACTAGGTTTATTTGTAATTTTTTCGCAATTAACTAGCTCTTCTAACAGAGACGTGAAATCATGACCACCCAAGTCAGTTACTATTTCTAAAACTTCGCTATCACTTTTTACAGCAAAGTAATCAATAACTGATTGCGGGGCGCCTTCCAGAAAGCGATTTCTAGCCGCTGCCGGATCCAACCCAAATATTGATTGATACTGCTCGTTCGGAATTTGATCTAGCCATTTTTGGAAACTTTCACTATTTGGCTCTTTAAAAGCGTTCTTTAATTTCTGACCATATTTTACTTCCGCAACGTTCCAACCCGCCGCTTCAAATTGTTGGCGCCATTGATGGATACGAACTCCGGGGATAACTCGATCGAGCGATTGCCGATTGAAATCAACAATCCAAAGTACATTTCCTAAATTTGTAGTTGCAGGATCTGAAACCGCTTCCCAAATATTTCCTTCATCTAGTTCGGCATCGCCAATTAGTGCGATGAACTTTGATTTTGGACGCTCTCCGAAGTGAGAGTCGACATACCTTCTAGTTGCGCCACTAAAAAGTGGCGCAGCTGCACCAAGCCCGACCGAGCCAGTTGAAAAATCTATTCGCCCAGGGTCTTTAGTTCTTGATGGGTATGACTGCAGCCCGCCAAAGGAACGAAGTTTGGTTAAATAATCTTTATCTAAATTTCCTAATAAATAATTAATCGCATGTAAAATTGGTGATGCGTGCGGTTTCACACTTACTTGATCTTCAGCCTTTAAATATTTAAACCAGAGCGCAGTCATCACTGTAACTAGCGATGCGCTAGAAGCTTGATGTCCACCAACTTTTATGCCGTCAACATTAGGTCTTTCATTATTCGCATAGTCAATCATTCGAGTGGCTAGCCACAGGACTCTCCGCTGAATTTGCTCTAGATCAGCGTAATCTTTCGCCACTTTTGTTACATCCGTGAAAGTGCTTGTGCTGCATATTCATACGCGGCTGCGATACTTCCGGTAGAAACAATCTCTTGCTTCCATAAGGCACCGCCCAAACAGACTCCTTTTACGCCTAATTTTAAATATTCTTTAACTTCTTCTGGAGTCGCACCACCTGAAACAACGATTGGTAAATCGGGAAGCGGTTCTAGAACGCTTCGCACATACTCCATGCCGCCTACTGCCCAAATTGGAAATATCTTTACAGCAGTAGCTCCCCATTTCATGGCTTGCACCATTTCAGTTGGGGTTACTGCCCCGGGCGTTACTTGCAATCCATGTTTAACTGCAGCTTCAATAACCTCGCGATCCGAGTGCGGTGATACAACAAAGCAACCGCCAACTTTCGCTACTTCGTTAACTTGGGCAACGGTTCTAACTGTTCCAGCACCGACGCGCTCTACGCCTTCGCCTACCAAAGTTTTAATAACTTCAATTGCATTCGGAACGGTTAGCGTCACTTCGATTGAATCTACAACTGTATCGTTTAGCGCGCGTGCTATTAATAAAGCATCATCAGGGTTATCTGTTCTTATTACAGCGATTACACCAGAGTTAAACGTTCTGGTCATACTGCAGTTAGCCCAGCGTCCATTGAAAAAACTGAACCATTTACAAAGCGCGCTTCTGGACTTAATAAGAATGCAATTCCGTGTGCAACTTCTTCAGGTGTTCCCATTCGACCATCAAGTTGACGAGCTTCCATTAATTTTCTAGTTGCAACTGGATCAGGTGCGTCGGAAAGAATTCGGCCAATCCAAGTTGAGTCAACTGTTCCTGGGGCAATTGCATTTACTCGAATTCCATCGAGAGCATGATCGGCGGCGATACATCTTGTTAGGCCAACTACTGCAGCTTTAGATGCACAGTATGCAACGCGATTTTTTAAGCCAACCAGAGCGCCAGCGGATGCGACGTTAACTATTACGCCACCACCTCTTTTAACCATCTGCGGCACTATTACTTTGCACATAATGAAGGTAGCTTTGATGTTTACATCGAAAGTTAAATCCCATTCATCAAGCGTGGTCTGTTCAACGGTTCGCGCAAAACCTATCCCTGCGTTGTTCACAAGCGCATCTACCTCAAATTCAGCAGCTTTATTATTCAACACCTCTAAAACATTTGCACCGTCGGAGAGATCGAGGTTCAAGACTTCTACCCTAGTCCCATGTTTAAGCAGGCTGGTTTTAGCTATTTCAAGATTAGACAAATCTTTATCAATTAAGAAAAGGTCATAACCTTTTTGCGCCAAATTATCGGCGGTCGCTAATCCAATTCCGTTAGCGCCACCGGTAATTAATGCGAGCTTATGTTTTGAACCTTTGTAGCTCATTACTTCTCAGCTACCACTTGGTTCTTTAGAATTCCGATTTTTTCGATCTCGATCTCAATTACATCGCCATCTTGCATGAAGATAGGTGGCTTATAGAAAGTTCCAACTCCATGCGGTGTGCCAGTAGTTATGACATCACCGGCTTCTAAAGTTATCCGTTGGCTGATATATGAAATCAGATATGGCACATTAAAGATCAAATTGCTGGTATTGCTAGTTTGCATGGTCTTGCCATTTAACCGTGCTTCTATTTTGAGATTATGTGGATCTGGAATCTGACTCGCTGGCACAATTACTGGTCCGATTGGGCCGTAGGTGTCGTATGACTTGCTTCGCACCCATTGACCATCTTTACCTTGAGCTTCACGGTCGGTCACATCGTTCATACAGGTATAGCCAGAAACGTAGCTCAGAGCTTCGCTCTCTGAAACGTGTGTTGCTCGCTTCCCAATAACTACTGCAAATTCAGCTTCCCAGTCGAGTTGAGTTACACCCTTATGCAAAGTGATGTTTGCGCCATTCGGGATAAGAGAGGTGGTCCACTTAGTAAATAGAACTGGCGCTAATGGAAGTGGCACTCCAGCTTCTTTTGCATGATCTTTGTAATTCAAGCCAACTGCAATGACTTTTCCAGGCATAGGAAGTGGCAAATTCATGATTATTCCTCTCTAGTGGGCTTGGCGAAATTGATATGCCGAAAGACTACCCCTCAGATGGCAAATTGTATACAGTAAACCCCTGAGCTTATCCAAGGAGAAATTGATGCCAAAAGTTAAAATTGCCATTGCCGAAGGCGCGCTTGCCGACCCAACTTGGGCAACTTCGGTTTCTGAAAAATTCGACTTTGAAGTTGTATTTGGCCCCGTTGATACGCTCGCAGAATTACAAGCCACTGCTAAAGATTGTGCAGCTGTAGTTGTAGCGCTTCATAAAATGACTGAAGAGAAAATTTCACAAATGCCGGAATCGGTAAAGTGCATTAGCCGACTAGGTGTTGGCTTGGATAGCATTGATTTGGTTGCTGCTGCAAAATATAAATTGCCGGTAATTTTCCAACCTACTTATGCATATAACGAAGTTGCAAACCATGCTGCTGCGATGGCGCTAGCACTTCATCGAGGAATTTATCAAGCAACCACTACTACGCAGGATGGTAAATGGATTCCAGCAACTCAGATCGCCGAAATTACCTCTTTGCAAGATTCAACGCTAGGTGTAATTGGATGCGGTCGAATCGGTCAAACATTTATTAAGAAAATGCAACCATTTGTTAAAGATGTAATTGGATTTGACCCTGCAGTTAATGAAGCCATTCCTGGTGTAACCATGACAAAAAATCTTGATGAGCTATTAACAAAATGCAAAGTTATAAGCATGCATGCTCCTTATATGCCATCAACGCACCACATGATCGGCAAGCGCGAATTAGCGCTTATGCAAAAAGGGTCGATTTTAGTTAACGTTTCGCGCGGTGGATTAATTGACGAATCTGCGTTAATGGAAGCACTGGAAAGTGGCCACTTAGATGGAGCTGGTCTCGATGTATTTGAGAAGGAACCGTTAGCCGAAGATGCCCCAATTCGTAAAACCAAGAATTTATTACTTTCGCCACATATAGCTTGGTACTCGAAAAGTTCAGGCCCTCGCTTAGTCGAATGGGGATTAATGGACGCAGTAAATTTCATTACAAAACAGACGATTAGCAATGGCAAATTCGCAGCTGGCCCTTTCTAGATATAAAGGAGATATATAAATGGAAGAGATATTTGTGCCAGCACTTGGGATGGCGATGGATAACGCAATGTTGCTCGAATGGTTGAAACAGCCAGGCGATGTAGTAAACGCCGGCGATGTAGTTGCCGTAATTGAAACTGACAAGACAACTTTAGATTTACCTGCTGAAACATCAGGAGTGCTCGGAAAACATAGATACGCCGCAAATACAGAAGTACCTGCCGGAAATACGATTGCTGTGGTGCTTGCACCTGGCGAAGTGGAGTAGTTAATGTCAAAGTTAGATAAGAGCACTGCGTTAGCGCTATTGCGTCAGATGATGGTGATCCGAGATTTTGAAGAGACTGCCGATAAATTATGTTTGCGCGGAAAGGTCCCGGGCGGAATGCATAACTCCTCCGGCCAAGAAGCGGTCGCGGTCGGAACTTTGTCTGCGATTGCAAAAGATGACGTGATCGCCACAACGCATAGATCTCATCACCACACTCTTGCAAAAGGTTATTCTGCGAAATCTGTTATGGCGGAGTTGTTCGCCAAATCAACTGGAATTTCACATGGACGCGGTGGATCGATGCACTTAGCTGAAGTTACCGAAGGCCATTTCGGTGGCAATGGAATTGTTGGTGCTGGTGTTGGAATTGCAATGGGGGCTGCCCTTGGTATTCAACATATCGGCGATAAGAAAATTGCGGTTGGTTTCGTTGGTGACGGTGGTATGAACACCGGTAGAACTTGGGAATCCATTAACATGGCTTCGATTTGGAAGCTCCCCTTAATTATTTTGGTTGATAACAACCAATATGCGGTGGAAACTTTCGTTGGCCGAGTAACTGGCGGCGGCGATCTAGCTAAGCGCGCATCTGGATTCGGATTACCCGCCTACAACATCGATGGTCAAGATGTGCTTGAAGTTCGTAAGTATGTTTCCGAGGCCCGGGAGCGAGCGCTTGCCGGCGAGGGTCCAACCTTCATAAATGCGCTTACATATCGGTATTACGGCCATAACGTAGGCGAAAAAGGGCAATACCGAACTCAAGAAGAAATCGCCCAATGGCGAACCACTCAAGATCCAATCGATAAATTTACTGAAGTAGTTATCTCTTCTGGATTTGCCACTCAAGCTGAAGTCGAAGAACTGCGCGCTTCGGTTCGTAAGGAAATTGAAGAAGCCGTTGCTTTCGCCGAATCTTCACCAGAGCCAGAAATTGCATCGATCACCCAAGGGGTAGATTCAGGAAAGTTAGGAGTACAACTATGACAACTGAGGTAAAGGCCGTTACCCCAACCTATTCTGAAGCATTCCAATCTGGCGTGCGCGAAGAGATGAACCGCAATAAGAAAATATTTATTCTCGGTACCGACTTGGTAGAACGTGGTGGCCATTTTGCGCAAGTAAAAGGCATCGCGCAAGAATTCGGTCTTAAACAAGTTCGAGATGCACCTATCTCTGAAGCTGCGATGGTTGCAGCAGGTATGGGCGCCGCTATGTACGGATGCCATCCAATTGTGGATTTAAATTTCATCGATTTCTCACTTGGTGCAATGGATGAAATTATTAACCAAGCGGCAAAAATTCGATTTATGTTTGATCGGCCAGTTCCGCTTGTAATTAGAGCAACTTCTGGGGTCGCTCTTGGTGGCGCTCACCATTGCAACTCGCTCGAATCTTTCTTCGCGCATACCGCTGGGCTTTCTCTTGCAGTTCCTTCAACTCCTATGGATGTGAAGGGTCTAATTAAGACTGCGCTTCGTAACGAAGACCCAGTCATATTCTTAATGCATAAAAAGTTGTCCGGTATCCGTGGCGAAATTGGCGACGAGAATTACTTTGTGCCATTTGGTAAAGCCAAAACGATTAAGGCTGGTAAAGATGCCGCAATCATCACTTACGGTTATTCTGCTGTAACTGCAACTAAAGCGGCGCAAGCTCTGGAGGCAGAAGGAATATCGGTAGAAGTCATTGATTTACGTACTCTTTATCCAATTGATCAGGATGCCATTGACGCGGCAGTTACAAAATTTGGTCGCGTAGTCGTACTAGATGAAGCGCCATTATTTGGTTCTATTACTGCAGAAATTGCGGCTACTGCTTCTGAGCGCAATTTCAAATCGTTAAAGGGTCCAATTGTTAGAGTTGGCGCAGTTCGGGCACCGCTAAGTGCAAACCCAGCAATGTCTGAGGCTGCAATTCCTTCAGTGGATCAAATATCAAAAGCCGTAAAACAAGTGATGTCTTACTAAAAAGGAAAAGAAAATGAGTAAAAACGCTTTTAGTTTAGATGGCAAAGTAATCGTAATTACCGGCGCTGCTGGCGGAATCGGTATGGAAGTTTGCCGACAACTTGGTGGCGATGGTGCCAAATTAATAATGGCTGATATCGACGAAGTCGGTCTTGCTGCCGGCAAAGCAGAACTAGCAGCTCGTGGAGTTTCCGCCGTTACATTCAAGGCAAATTCCAGCGTTGAAGCTGATGTGATTGCGCTCTTTAAGTTTGTTGCTAAAGAGTTCGGTATGGCTGACATCTTGATAAATAACGCTGCTGCTGGAACTCACACACCACCGCAAGACACAACTCTTGAAATCTGGGATACCGTTATCGGAACTTCGTTAACTGGATACTTCCTAAACGCCCGCGAGTTTTCTAAATTGGTTATTGCTGCAAAAAAGCCTGGCGCAATTGTAAATATAAGTTCAATTGCTGGTAGCTCCGCAATTGGTCGCGGTAACTTCGCTTACAGCGTTGCTAAAGGTGGCGTTAACCAGATGACCCGTGAGCTTGCAATTGAATGGGCAAAATCAAAAATTCGCGTCAATGCGATTCAACCTTGCTCGGTAAATACTCCTGGTTGGCGCAAATGGGTTGAGACTGAAGGCGAAAAAGCGAAACCGTTAATGGAGTTATTAGTTCGCGGAATTCCAATGGGACGAGTTGCTGAACCTGAAGATATCGCTCACGCAGTGCACTTCTTGGCTAGCGATGCCGCCGCAATGGTGACCGGAACGATCCTTCCAGTTGATGGTGGAAACCTTGCCTATAACGCTGGCGGAACCCTCGGAGATTACTAAAAGTCCGTTTTGTCAGCGTAATACTTGCTCTTTTCGGTGCTATCTCACCTATTTCGCCATGCGGTAATGGCACGACTGGTCTATTGTTGTTTACAAACAACAGTTTAACGGGAGTAATAAAATGGCACTTAAACCTCTAGGACTTGGCCTCGCTTCACGTCGGGTACTTTCCGATGTCGTAACTGATGATTTACGCGATGCAATTATTTCGCATGATTTAGAACCGGGTCGTCGAATAGCTGAAGATGAATTAGCGTTACAGATGGGCGTATCACGCGGACCAATTCGCGAAGCCCTAATGCGGTTAGATCGCGAAGGTTTAGTAACTATAGAGCGACATAAAGGCGCGCGAGTGGCGTCATGGGATGACACTGACATTCAAGAGATCTATTCGATGCGAAGCGCGCTAGAAGTTCTAGCCATTGAGTGGGCCTGCAAGAACGCCACCGCTTCAGATTTGAAAGCAATGGAAGAAATCCTAAATGTATACAGTAAGTTAAGTGAAAAACAACGGACGCCTCGTGAAGTCAGCCGGTTAGATTTGGAATTCCACACTGCGCTATTTGCTGCAGCCCATCATGAACGTCTATTTAAAACTTGGGAAGTTCTACGTTCGCAAATTCATGCGTTCTTGGTCTACACCTGGTCGCAAGATGGAAAAATCAATAAAGTATTTTTGCCTCAATGGGGCCCCGACCACAAAGTATTTGTGGAAGTTATTAGAAATAAGCAGGTCGAAAAAGCAAAAGAGACTGTACTTGGCCACGTAGAACGCGGTTTGGCTCGAGTCGCTACTCACTTTGTCGAAGAACCTAAGCCAAAAAAGAGAGTCGCTAAGCGCTAAGTTCTTTTATTGAACTCCAAATAGCTTCTGATATTTGAATCGCCGCTTTATTCTTTTTTCGTTCGTTATTTTCAACATCTCCCGGTACTAATACTGGGCGCTCTGGATTTGCTGGCGTAGTAGATCTAATCGCTTTTGTTGCTTCCGAAATTTCATCCTTAAAAAATCCTGTGCCAAAAAACTTATCTGGATCAATTGCAATTAGTACGGTGCCATATCCATGTGAATATCCAGCGTTCATTGAAGGATGATTTCCCGATAGCGCACCGCCCAAAAGCTCAATCATTAGGCTCACGCAATAGCCTTTATGGCCACCGAATGGAAGTATCGCTCCACCAGTATAAAAATCATCTGGATTTGTAGATTCATTTCCATCTTTATCAATAACAGTTCCTAATGGAATTTTGCTGCCGTTTGCGCGAGCTACTCGTAACTTTCCTTCTGCGCTAGCGGCAGTTGCCAAATCAATTACAACTGGAACGTCATTCGAAGGTATCCCAACCGCAAGCGGATTTGTACCAAATAAACGATCTTTACCACCAAAGGCAGCAACTGCAGGATCTGCATTGCACCACATCATTGATATTAAATTCATGCTGGCAAGTGTTTCAATGTATTCACCTAAGCGACCAATATGATTACATGAACTAATTGAGATTGCACTGATGCCAAATTCTTTTGCTTTTTTAGCCGCAACCTCTACCGCGAATTTGCAGGCGATCTGTCCCCAGCCCCAATGCCCATCCACCACAACAGTGCCGCCAGTTTCGCGAACAATTGTTGGTACTGCTGCTGGGTCAATCACTTTCTTTTCGATTGAATTCGTATACTCAATCAACCGAATTATTCCGTGAGAGGCATGCCCCGCCTCTTGCGCTTGCACTAATGACTCGGCAACTGAATCAGCATAAATTTTAGGGGTTCCGAACTTCTCCAATATTTTCGCTGAGGTAGCGAGAACTTCGGCTCTTGATACTCCAATGTTTTTTACTTGATCTGACATGGTTTACCCCTTGACTGATTGCGCGTTATCGTTAACAATTAACAATTGAGGGTATCTGCGATTGCGTTAGAAATCAATATCTGAACGGAGAATTTTGATGAAAGTTACCGGGTTAGAAACTATTCGCTTAGCAGAATTTCCAGCGATCTTGTTTTTACAAGTTCATACCGATGAAGGTTTAATCGGTCTTGGTGAAAATTGTGTTGGCGTCGAGAGCGTTGAAACTTTTCTACATGAAAGCGTTGCGCCGCGGCTTTTAGGAAAGAACCCGCTAAATATCAATGAAATCCACGAGGTTTTACACCAAGACTTTATTGGTTTTAATGGCTCTTCCATCGCTGTCCGAGCTACATCGTCAATAGATATCGCGCTTTGGGACTTATTTGGTCAAGTAACTGGGCAGCCAATTTATCAATTGCTCGGTGGAAAGGTGCGCGATAAAATTCGCGCTTACAACACTTGTGCTGGTTCTGCTTACGCTAAAGGTTCCTCCAACATCGATAGGAATCGTAAAGCTCAACTCGGAACTGTTACCGATCACGAATATGAGGATCTTTTTGCATTCTTAAATAACCCAGAAGATTTAGTGGCCAGCCTTAAGGCAATGGGGATGACCGCGATGAAGATTTGGCCATTTGATGAAGCGGCTATTAGATCTGGCGGCCAAACAATTCATAAGAAAGATTTATGGGAAGCGGTGGATTTATTTAAACGCGCACGAGTCGCCGCTGGTGATGATTTCGACATCATGTTAGAGATGCATTCGCTCTGGTCAACTCCAGCTGCAACCATAATTGCTAATGCAGTTGAGGAATATTCGCCGTTCTGGTTTGAAGATCCAATTCGCAATGAAAGTACTGATGCGTTAATCCGTCTTAAAAATTCAATTAATTTACCGATTACGGTTGGTGAAACTACTGGTACTCGTTGGGATCATCACCGATTGCTTTCATCGAAAGCGGTTGACCACTTGATGTTAGATCCAGGATGGGTCGGCGGTATTACTGAAGCTTCAAAAGTTATAGCGCTAGCTTCTACCTATGGCGTTCCGGTTGCGCCGCATGATTGCACTGGCCCGGTCGTACTAACGGTTGGGACTCATCTCGGCGTGACTTATCCAAACGTTGAATTACAAGAAATGGTTCGCGCCTTTTATTATGGCTGGTACCAAGATATGGTCACAGTGCTTCCTAAATATGAAAATGGATTCTTGACGCCACCATCTACGCCAGGGCTTGGCACCGCGCTACAACCAGGTATAAATCAGCGGCCAGATGCGATTGTTCGATGGAGTCGTCTTGGCTAATAATCTAATCCTTGGATTAGATTTCGGCACTTCGTCAGTTAAGGCTATTTTTATCGACGATGCTGGCGAGATTTTGAAGCGCGTAGAAATTAAAATATCTACAGCCTCGACTTCTGTTTCACATGCAGAGCAGAACGCTGAAGATTATTTAAAAGCAGTTGTTGAGATATCAAAAAATAATTCAGATCTAATTTCTAAAGTAATTTCAATTGGACTCTCTGGGCACACACCTTCGGTTGTTTGCGTAGATAGCGCGGGCAATGCGTTACGTCCAGTGATGACTTGGCAAGATAATCGAGCAACTAAAGAAGCCCAAGATTTACTAGCCAAGTATGGAAATCCAATTGAAATTATCGGTACATCTTTACCTTGGGCAGCGAGCGCTTGCCCAGCAAAACTATTTTGGTTAGCAAGGCACGAACCCGAGATTGTCAAAAAAACGCGGTGGGTATTACAACCAAAAGATTTTGTAGGAATGCATCTAACTGGTAAAGCTATTTCAGATCCTTGGTCTTCAAAAGGAATCTGTAATGTGCTAACGCGCGCACCAATTAGCAACTTATTGGAATTTATCGGTTGGGATTCAAAAATAGTTCCAGAACTTGGTGATGGTTACGAAAGTCGTGGTGGCGTCAGCGATGCAGCTGCTAAAAAATTTGGACTTCCAATCGGAATCCCGGTAAGTATTGGTTGGTCGGATGCTATGTGCGGCATGGTTGCTCTAAACGTTATGAGCGAGCCAAGTTCATTTATTATTACTGGAACTTCAGCAATTGTTGGCGCCTCAACCAGAACGCCGCCTAAAGATGGTGGCTCGCTCTACATAATTCCTAATACCTGCGCTCCATTTGCCATCACATATGGACCAACTCAATCGAGCGGCAGCGCGGTTTCTTGGATTTCCACGCTTTTGGAAATCACGCAAGACGAGGTAATTGACCTGGCGGAACGCTCCCAAAGTACGGATTTACCGATCTTTTTACCTTATATATATGGTGAACGGGCCCCGCTTTGGCGCACAGATTTGCAAGGTGGCTTTTATGGGATCGGTGGCGAAACCAATAAATCAGATCTAGCCGCATCGGTATTAGAAGGTATCTCCTTTGCTGAAAAGCAAGTTATTGAAACATCTGAAAGTTTAAACGGTTCGATAAACCCCCTGATCAAACTAGGCGGACATGCTGGGAACGATCTACGGTGGGCGAAAATAAGATTGAAAACGCTGGGGCGAGAAATCTCCCGATATGAAGATATTGATACCACTACGCGTGGATCTGCAATTTTGGCGCATGCTTTAATTACCAAGAATTTGAGCGAATCCACTAAGCGATTAGGATTTAGTTCGATAAAATCTGAACCATCGGTACTTCAAAAAAATTATTCAGCGAAGAAATTTCAAGAATTTCTGCTAGCGCAAACGGAAGCTTTGCGGCTTGCGGACTACAAAAAGGGACGAGGGTAGAGTTTTGAAACAGAGCAATCGGTTAAATAATTTGAAACAACTTTTTAACGTTCGTAAACCTGTTCTATCGCCAAAAAAACGCCGAGTCCAACGCTCTAACACAATCTATGATCTTCGCTTAGCGGCAAAAAAAGCAACACCTCGTGGACCTTTTGATTACACCGATGGCGCAGCCGAACAAGAAATTTCATTAAACCGAGCACGCAAATCTTTCGAAAATATTGAATTCTCGCCGCACATCTTGCGCGATGTTTCAAACATTTCCTTAGAAACAAAAATGCTCGGTGTTAATTATAAAATGCCGGTTGGGATAGCGCCGACTGGTTTCACTCGTATGATGCATACCGATGGTGAAAAAGCTGGCGCATCTACTGCGGCAGCATTCGGTATCCCGTTCACGCTCTCAACAATGGGTACAACTTCCATCGAAAAAGTGAAAGAAGCTGCGCCTAATGGAAGTAATTGGTTCCAATTATATTTATGGCGAGATCGCGATCGAAGTATCGAGTTGATAAAGAGAGCGGAAACCGCTGGTTATGAAGGCCTGGTATTAACTGTTGATGCCCAAGTAGCTGGCGCAAGATTGCGTGATATTAGAAATGGCTTAACGGTTCCACCAACACTTACTTTAAATACTTTTCTAAATGCACTTCCACGTCCTGGCTGGTGGTGGAATTTTCTAACTAAAGAACCGCTAAATTTTGCAGCACTTGAATCTTGGAACGGTACCGTTGCGCAATTAATGGACACAATGTTTGATCCATCAATGACCTACGATGATTTGAAGTGGATTAGATCTATTTGGAAGAAGAAATTAATTGTAAAAGGTGTGCAACGCTTAGATGATGCTATCAAGTGCGCTGACTACGGCGTCGATGCTGTTGTACTTTCTAATCACGGCGGTCGCCAATTAGATCGAGCCCCAGTTCCATTTGAATTGCTTCCTGAGGTAAGACGAGAACTTAAATCAAGCATGGAATTACATATCGATACCGGGATCATGCATGGTGCGGATATTGTTGCCGCAAAAGCCCTCGGTGCGGATTTCACTTGGGTTGGGCGGGCTTATTTGTATGGTCTTATGGCTGGTGGCAAAATTGGTGTTGAGCGCACGCTCACAATTTTGCAGACCCAAATGGTGCGGACTTTAAAACTGCTTGGTGCTAACTCATTTGCCGAAGTCGACGCTTCCATGATTAAATTTTTAAAATAGTTGATAATGAAAACGGTATTAGTCCCAAAAAAGAGTGAAAAAACTAAAATTCAAAAGCTGGCTTTTGCTTTAGTTGAAAAATTACGTGAAGGTGGCGTCGTAGTTATCGCTATTGAGAGCGCTTACGTTGCGATTGCCGATCCTGCTAGCGGTGATGGCGTTGCAGCATTTAGATCTTTAAAAGATTTAGATGCGGATATTTCGTTTCCAGTTTTTGTAAACGAAATTAACGATTTACTTTCATACCTGCCGGAAATTTCAGATCGCGACCGGTTATTAACTTCCACCTTTTGGCCAGGGTTACTAAATATTGAATTTAAAACCAGCGAGGTTCTCCCTTGTAATTTAGGCGCGGATTCCACCCCAGCCTCTGTTATGGCTCGAAAGCCAAGCAATCTCCTCTTGAATGTGATCTCCGAGCTTATGGGTCCCGTTATTTATACGGCGCTCCAAGATAATGATGGGAAAGTTTTAAAGTCGCTTGCAGGTCTAATCCCAGCAAATAAAAAACTTGTTTCGATTGCCATCAACTCTGGAGTTATCAAGTCCACTAAACAAACAAGCATAGTTTCATGTCTTGAGGGTCGGCCAAGAATGGTTCGCGAAGGAAGTATTCCTGCTTTCGAGATTAAGAAAGTTATCCCTAGTTTGCAGGCAGTTTAACTACTTCATCTCCAACGGTTTTCCAAGTTCTGGAATCCATACTCGACCATTAGGTTCAAGGCGTTTGTAAGTATCGGTAAATTCATTTAAATCTAGAGTTGCAGTCTTATTAAATTCTTCATCTTCGCGCCACAACCCAAAGTGCATTGGAACTGCAACTTTGCAACCTTGACGCCAAGCAAGAAAGGCAGCTTCCTTAGTATCCATATTTCCAGTAATTCCGTTAATGCAGATGAGTGAAACATCGGTTCGGTTTTCAGTATCATCAACGATTCGAGCATCGTATTCAGTATCGCCTGAATGATAAATCCGCCACTTACCTACAGTAATTAAATATCCAGCAGCATCTGGAGTTGGCTCTGGTTCAAACATATGGCGCGCATAAACCGCTTCGATCTTAATGTCGCCCACTTCGACAACTTCACCGCGGTTAATTAGAACAGAACGATCGCCATAAAATCCGCCAGCGCGTGCAAGTTTTATTACATTAAAGGGTCCGATGTAGCGAGTCTTTGGATGTTTAGAGAATGGAATTATTGCTTCTGGATCTTGGTGGTCATCATGTGAATGAGTGGCCATTACCGCATCAAACTCTGACTCTTCTGGTGAGAGCGGCGCTGGATAACCTCTACCGATACCGTAGGAAGTTTTCACGGAATCAGTTAAGTAAGCATCTATACAAACCGTAAAACCACCTGGGCTTTTAATCACAAATCCGGCTTGTAGTAACCACCAAATATGAACTGCGCCTTGTGGGACAGGAGTATCTCGGATTGTCGGCCAGAGTGAACCTTTATTATCAACCATTTCCAGCCTCCTTCTTAGTCGAGTTATTAACCTTTAATTGCGCCAGCAGTTAAGCCAGAGATCACGAATCGTTGAATAAACATATAGAGAATTACTGGTGGCAATCCATAAACAATCGCCCCAGATAACAAAGTTTGAATTGGGGTATCAAGCTGAGACATTGTTGATGCAAGACCAACTGAAGCTGGATATTTGCCCTCTGTTGAAATCATTGTGACCGCAATTAAATATTCGCCCCAACTTGCAAAGAAGGCAACCACGCCTACTGCAAGAATCGCTGGCGAACATAGCGGAATTATTATTTTTCTAAGTATTCCCATAGGGGTACAACCATCAATCTGTGCCGCCTCATTAACTTCTTTTGGGATTCCTTCAAAAGCCGGCTTGAGGATCCAAACTCCTACCGGGATAACGAATGCTGCGTGAATAAGCGAAAGTGTTGCTAGTGAATCCGTCCAATGAAAGTTGCTATAAATCTTGAAAATTGGAATAACTATTAACGCTTCAGGAAGCATCTGGGTAAAGAGCAGCATTAATCCAAATGCAACCTTGCCCCGCCACTTAAACCAAGAAAGCGCATATGCGCCAAGTATGGAAAGTGCTGTTGTAATCGCGGTGGTTAATATGGCAACAAATCCTGAATTTATCAGCCATTTCCCCATTTGTTTTTCAAAAAATATTGCATGGAAACCTTTTAGGTTTGGGTCGATTGGATATAGAACTGGTGGATATCGAAGTGTTACTTCAGGGGCTTGTACTGCGGTAACTAACATCCAATAAAGCGGAAATATTACGAGCAAGCTAACTAAGAGAATTACAAAATAACGTAACGTTGTGCGAATAGCGTTGCTAAATTTTGATCCAGTAACAATGGCCATTTTTAGTTGCTCTTCTCAGCTCGAGATTGCAGCGCAAGAAAAACTACTGCGATTAAAAAAGTAACTACCAATCCAACAACCCCAATTGCGGAGGAAAGTGCTAGGTCGTAATACTTAAATGCGGTGTTGTAAACAGCTAAAACTAAGGTTTCGGTATCGCGCTCTGGGCCGCCACCTGTAGTTAGGTAAATCATGCTGAATTGGCGGAATGCGAAGATAAAGGCCAAAAGCGCTAGAAGTACAAAGGTAGGTCGAATGCTCGGCAGGGTAACGGTTTTAAATCTCTGAAATGGGCCAGCGCCATCTACGGTTGCAGCTTCAGTTAAATCTTCTGGTACACCTTGTAACGCGGCCAAGAATACAATGCTGTAAAACGGAAAAGTCTTCCACATAGACATCACGATGATCGAAACAAATGCATATGGGCTAGAAGTTAACCAGCCACCAGATGTATCAAATGGAAGATGCTGATTCAAAATTCCTACAACTCCAAAAGCGGAGTTCAAAATCCAGATAAAAATAATTACCGAGGCAATATCCGGAAAGGCCCAAGGCGCAGTCATGAGCGCCCTAATTCCGCCTCTTCCTCTAAATTTCTTATTTACTAAAATTGCCGTTAAAAGTCCGGCACCAACTGAGAAAACTACATTTAGGAATGCGTATGTGGTTGTAATTCTTAAACTAGCCAAAAAAGTTGAACTGTGCAGTAATGAATTGTAATTACGGAGTCCAACAAAATTAATTTTTGTATCTACCGCAGCACCTAGAGTTTTATCGGTGAGGCTGGTCCAGATCGCTTGGGTAATCGGATAAACCACCAATAGCGCTACCAATAAAATAATTGGAAGTGTTAATAGATACGGTAATTTGGTATGAGAAAACCGAGACGATGATCTCTTATTCATAGAGCCATCATCTCGGTTTTCTCTCCTCGTTTTTACTCCCGGTCTACCAAAGCATTACGTTAAATCTTAGAGCTTCGTGGCTAAAACCAGAAGTTCTTTCTGCGCTTGATCCATTGCCTGCTTCACTGTCTTCTTTTTATTAATGGCAGATTGCAAGTTGGTCAAGATAATAGTTCCGTACTCATCACTCTTTGTGATGAAGTCACCCATCATGTCCATAGGAGTAATAGGCACGCTTGGTGGTGTTAGGAAGCCATCGATCCAAGGCAGAGTCTTTAAGTAAGCCTTGAATGCAGGAACATTCGCCATTTCTGGGAATGGTGGAATGAAATCAAGACATTGCATTGTTAGATCAGCCATGTTCTCTGGCTTGAACAACCATGTCAAGAATTCAGTTGCAGCAGCTTTGTTCTTACCCAATTTATTTAGTGAGATTGGGTGAACACGAGATGCAGCTTTGTGGCTTGCATGTGGCAACGCAACGCTGCGAAGTTTTGCGTATACAGCTTCGTTAGTGCTCTTAAGCACGTTAACTGCTGCTGATACCCAGAAACCTTGAGCGACGCGGCCATTTGCGGCAAGTTGTGTTGCTGCAGCGTTGTTAATTCCCTTAGGAATAGCTGCGTTGTAAAGGTCTAACCAAAGTTGCATAGCTTTAACAACTTGTGGTGAGTTAGCTTTTGGAGTCTTACCTACAGCCCAAACGCCGTCATACATGTTGACCCAGTTCTGCATGTTGAACCAGAAGTCGCCTTGTTCAGCCATGGTATTTGGATGCCAGAAACCATATTGATTAGGCTTCTTTGTAAGTTTCTTAGCGGCAGCCAATAACTCTTCTGGAGTTGTTGGTGGCTTAATTTTAGCTTTTGAGAATAGTTCTGAGTTGTAAAGTAAACCGAAGTTAACAGTCACGATACTTACACCGTAACAAGCTCCGTCTTTTGTTACATATGCGTGAATCTTTGGATTTGGGGTTACGCCCGCAGCCTTGACCGCATCAGTAAGTGGCAAGAAGTAGCCGCTCTTAAATAGTCGAACTGCCAAGTCAGGTGTTGACATGATTAGATCGTCGGTAAGAGTTCCAGCTTCTAAACCAGTCAGAACTTGGTTTACATATTGCGCAAATGGCCAACCAGTTAATTTAACTTCGCTAGTTGTGCTCTGTGCGTTGAATTTTCCTAGTACAGATTCCCATGCTTCTTTACGGCCTGGTTCTACACCCATCCAAGTTGTGATGTTTAACTGAGTCTTTGCTGCTTTAGCGGTAGTTGCTCCTGCAACTGATCCGACTGCAACAGTTCCTGCAACAGCTCCTGCACCCTTAATAAATCCACGACGACCAACTGTCGCGTTTGTTATTTCGAGAGCATCTACTGTTTTATTTTCTTTCTTACTCATAAGCATTCCCTCCGGTGGAATCTCAAACTAAATAGGCCACATTTTGTGAACTGTATTTAGTTAACAGTTCTCGCATACTTCACCCTACTGCGGCGTAGGTCAAGTACTAAAAGGTTACTTTTCAATAACTTTTACGCTCAGTTGGCTAGGTAACCGCCGTCAACTGGGAGGACAACGCCGGTTACATAATCCGAAGCTGCCGACGCCAGAAAAAGGGTGGTGCCAGCCAAATCGCTTGGTTTGCCCCAACGCCCCATCGGAATTCGACTACTTAGAAATTCAAAACGCGCCTTATCTTGTCGCACAGCGCTGTTGATATCGGTCTCAATGAAACCAGGCGCGATCGCATTTACGTTGATGCCCATTGGCGAAAGTTCATTTGAAAGTCCACGAGTTAAACCGCCGAGCGCAGTCTTAGCAGCGGTGTAGCTAATTACATTTTTGCCGCCCAAGAAAGTCCACATGGAAGCTGTAAAAATAATTTTGCCGCTACCGCGAGCTGCCATACCGCGAGCAAATTCTCTAGAGAGTAAAAATGGTGCATTCAAATCAATTTCAATGGTTTGATCCCATTGCTCGTCAGTATGTTCTAAAACTACGCCTCTACTTGCAATACCTGCGTTATTTACCAGAATATCAATTTTGCTATCTTTTAAAGTTGAGATTAAAGATTTAGTTTCAGATCTTTCGCGTAGATCGCACGCAACCGCGGTAAATTCAACACCGAAGCTCGTAACAACTTTCTTCAGTTCATCATCGGCTTCTTGCTTTGAGCTGACCGCAATTATATTTGCGCCAAACTCCGCGAGTATTGAAGCCATTGCAAAGCCAATTCCTTTTCGCGCTCCGGTTACAACTGCAGTCTTTCCAGTTAAATCAAAAATGCCTTGATAAGACATAACTCTCCTCTAAAAATTAATCGCGCCGATAACTAGTAACTCTGCTACAGATACCTTAGAATTGTCAATAGTTAACAACTCGTGAGCTTAGCTTCGGTAACTAGGGAGAAGATTCATGCAAGGTTTATTCATTCCGCAATTTACGGCTTTTGATAAGAAAAATAACGTTGATTACGTTGCAACGGTTGAACACGCAAAATGGTTGCTGGCAAATGGCGTTAGCGGGCTTGTACCTTTTGGGACTTTCGGTGAAGGCGCCTCGATTAGCTTGCGGGAAAGAATAAAAATAACCGAGCAATTGGCTGATATTTCACATAACTCCGCGTTAATCCCAACAATTATCTCCAATAGCTTGGGCGATATTTGGGAATATTTAGACTTTGTTAAAGATATCCCAGTAGAAGCGATCATGGTGATCCCACCAAGTTATTTTAAGCCAATTGATAATCAATCATTAATTGACTTCTATAAAGCGGTGGCAGATCGCACTCGGCATAAAATCGTCGCTTACAACATTCCTTCTTGTTCGATGAAGATTGATGTAGACGTGGCTAAAAATATTCCGATTTGGGGTGTGAAAGATTCCAGCGGTGATATTAATTCTGCAAAAGATTATCTTGAAAGCGCAGTCAAAGTTCTACTGGGTAGCGATATTTTACTAGCTAAAGGAATTGCACTCGGCGCCTCTGGTGGCATTTGTGGTCTTGGCAACTTCTTCCCTAAACACTTAACTAAGGTTTATAAGTTAGCTAAAGAAGGCAAGAACGCAGAAGCGCAAGCACTAATTCAAGCAACCGTCGGCGTTTTTGATGCAATCTTGAAGCCAGGTTTTGATTTTGTAAAAGCTATCGGCTGCTTAAAAAACGCTGCACCGCAAATAATCCCAACAAGGCTTGGCGATATGCGATTGCCATGTCCAACACTTAGATCTACTGATGCTGAGCTGAAGAATTTAGCAAGCGCAGTAAAAGAGTTAGAAAGCCAAGCTATTTAAGTATTTTGTAACTGTAATTTTATCTGGATAAGAGATTTGTGCGCCTTTTCGAGTAACACTTCTTGTTGCGCATATAACTCCAAGCTTTGCGGCGATTTCCGGGCGCAACCCTTCATTTAATCCAGCCGCGAAAGTGCCTACAAAACAATCACCCGCTCCAGTCGTATCTACAACTTCTACTTTTTCACTTTCAATTTTGAAATATTTACCACTCCGATCAATTAGTGCTGCGCCACTCTCTCCCAAAGTGACCACGAGCCCAACCCCGTGTTTCTTGGCGAAATCACTCATGGAAGCCTGGTTTGGCTCACTATTTGAAATCGATTCGAATTCGATGGCGTTCGGAATTAACCAATCAGTATTTTCTAAGAAATCATTTGAAAGTGTTTTGGCTGGGGCCGGATTTAGAATCGTTATCAACCCTAATTTTTTAGCTGCTTTAAATGCCGCCAACGTCACTTCTTCTAATATTTCTAGTTGTCCAACTACAACTCCCAAATGTTTAATCGTCTGAATTGCCGTCACAGCATCTTTTGCCGTAAGCAAATTACTTGCACCTGGAACCACGATTATCCGATTAGCACCAGTCTCATCTACCCAAATTGGTGCTACCCCGGTACTTTCAGAAAACTTATGAAGATACTCCGTATTTATGCCTGCTAGTTTCATATTTTCAATAATTTGATCGCCAAAAATATCTGAGCCAACACCGGTCACCATATAAACCGTGGAATTAAAACGGCTTGCCATTGCCGCTTGATTCGCGCCTTTCCCACCAAAATTTGTCGAAAAAGAATTACCGATAACAGTTTCACCACTATCTGGGATCTGAGATGTGTAGGTGACCATGTCAATATTAGAACTTCCAACTACCGCAATCGCTCGCATTTTCGTGAGGATAGACCTCTCTCGTCCGTCAATCAACCAAATTTCAACTTATACTTGTCTTACTATGAAAAATAATCAGCGCCGCTTTATTGGAAAATTGGAAGTTTCACCAATTGGGCTTGGTTGCATGCCACTTTCAGGTTATCCACCTGAGAAAAGTTTCATGTTAGATAACCGTGACCAAGCTATTCAAACTGTTCATGCTGCGTTAGATGCTGGGATTAACTTCCTAGATACCGGTGACTCATACTCGCCGACCTGGAATCCTTACGGACATAATGAAAAATTGATTGCTGAAGCCATCAGAAGTTGGAGTGGCTCTGCCGCTGCGAAAGCAAAAATTATTGTTGCGACTAAAGCAGGCATAACCCGCGAAAAAAACGATACTTGGTATGGCGAACTTGGTTTTAACTCAACTCGAAGTTATTTATACCGCGCGGTTGAAGGCTCAGCAGCGCGACTCGGTGTGGATAAAATCAAACTTTGGCAACACCACCGAATTGATCCAAAACTTACAATTGAAGAACAGTATGAAAATGTAAATACTTTAAAGGAACATGGAATGGTAGAAAATTTTGGGTTAAGTAATGTAACTGTTGCACAATTAAAAGTCGGTTTAAAAATTATTGGCGGACCAAAAGAAGGTGGCGTTGTTTCGGTACAGAATGAATTTAGTCCTAGATTTAGAGTCAATAGCGATGTATTAGATCTTTGCACTGAGTTAGGTATTGCATTTCTGCCATGGTCACCACTTGGTGGAATCGGTAAGCCTAAAAATGTAACTTCTGATAGTTACGCCACGCTCCACGAAATGGCAAATCGAAAGAACGTTTCAGTCTTTGCGCTAACTATTGCTTGGCACCTTGCTAAGAGCCCAATCACTATTCCAATCCCGGGATCTTCCCAACCAGCAACTATTTTAGATTCACTATCGGGTTCAGAAATTGATCTATCTGCTGTTGAATTTGCGGAACTAGAGAACGGCTTACCTGAAACCAGTATTGAAACTGGAACTTATATTCCTAAAAAACCAGCCGCTAATTAGTAAGTAGCGCGACCACCAGTCAAATCAAAAGCAAAACCGGTAGTGAAACTGCAAGCTGGTGAAATTATCCAGGCTGCCATATCTGCAACTTCGCTAGTTTTTCCTAGTCGATTCATCGGAATTCTCGATTTAAGTGATGCTAACTGCGCTTCTGAAAAACTGTCACTCATTGGTGATTGAATTAGCGCCGGCGCCATGGCATTAACAGTTACCCCAGTTGTTGCATACTCTTTTCCAACGCTCTTAACTAATGCGATTAACCCAGCTTTTGTTGCAGAATATGCAACCAATAGCGGATTTCCTTCTTTACCGGAGATGCTGGCCATGTGCAAAATTCGACCATAACCACGATCGGCCATTCCTTTGATTACCGCTTTAGTGAGTATTAAAGCACCTCTTAAATTAATGGCGTAAACCAAATCAAAGTCAGCGATATCTACTTGCTCAACTTTTTCACCATTTTTACCAAGGATTCCAACACAATTCACAACTGCTTTGAGCGGACCTAGATCTGATTCCACTTTCCTAACACAATTAATTATTGAATCTTCGCTCACAAAATCTACTTCAAAAATGTGAAAATCTTTATTGCTGACTTCGTTCTTAATTGCTTGCAACGCCGAAATATTCTTATCGCATGCAGCAATGATGGCGCCGCGCTTAATAAATGAAGTTGCAATCTCTTTCCCGATTCCACTGGCAGCGCCGGTTACTAAAACTAGATGACCTTTAATATCGGTAGTTTCCATTTATATCCCTGCTTTCAAATAGTCATGCAAAATTGTTCCTGGTACCAGTGCAAAGTCGGCTTTCCAATAAAAAGATTCTATGGTTTCAAGCACTGGAAGTAAATGAAATGGTGCGCTCTCATTAAATTCGATGGTTAATTTAGATGGACCGCGCCAGCATTCCTTCACAACTACATCCCCCAAAATTCTAGAAGTTATCTGATTGATGCCTTGAGTACCGTCAATGTTTCGAATTACTTTATGGTTGATGTTCTCGCGGAACGGGAAATATTTTTCAAGTTCACTTACTTGCGCAGCTTGGCTACTCACCGGCATAACAACCCTAGAAATTAAGGCGTTACCGCGAAAAACCTCAGCCACAATTTCATTATTTACAGTTTTAATTTTAGTGCTACCCATTTTCTTAGGTTGGCCGTGAATTTCACGTCCCTGGGTTAGCCCAACTTCGGAACTAATCAATAAATTAGTGCTGAAACCGCCGAAATGGTCTACCCCGCCAGCATTAACTTTTACGCCAATCATCACGTTGGTTTCTTCAACTTCACCCATGCCTTCAACAATTGGCATGTAATAGTTATGAATCATGACTAAATCGCCATTGCTTTCCACTGGGAAATCAAGATGTTTTTCGATTGCCGCAGGATCGGTGCGATAAACCGTAGTCAGAATAGTTACATCTTTATACCGAATTGGAAATGGTGGATACATCGGCGCAAGCTTGGGCGTGGACCATATCCCCGCAACGTTCTGATCCATTTTTCTCGATTCCTAACGGTTATTTTTGCGCTAAAACTTTACCTGGATTTAAAATTCCGTTTGGATCCATTGCATTTTTGATATTTCGCATTAGGGCTACGGCGTTCTCGCCCGTCTCTTCAACTAAAGATTCAATCTTTCCCATACCAATTCCATGTTCACCAGTACAAGTGCCGTTCATCGCAATAATTTTTGAAGCAAGTGAATGTGTTATTTCCCGAATATCAGTTAGCTCATTTGGATTTGAAGGATCGGTAATGATTAGGCAATGGAAATTGCCATCAGCGACATGTCCGAAAATACTAAATGGGAAATCATGCGTACTTAAAATTTCATTACAAGCCTCTACCGCTTTGGCGAGCGCTGAAAGTGGCACTGCCATATCGGTACTTACAATTCGCTTCCCAGGATAGATATGTATGTTTGACCAATAGGCATCATGTCGAGCTTGCCAAAGTTTTCGGCGAGCGCTTTCATCGCTAGTCCATTCAAAGTTAGATCCGCCGAATTCAGCAACAATCTCCGCGACACTTTGCGCATCAGATTCCACATTTGTTGGGCTGCCGTGAAATTCAAATAAAAGTGTTGGCTGTTCAGGCAGGGTTAATCCGCTATGTTTATTGGCATTTCTAACGCTAGCCGCATCTAAGAATTCGCAGCGAGCAATATTGGTACCCATCTGCACAATTGCCGCAGCAGCAGCTACGCCATCAGCAAGGGTTTCAAAGCGCACAATCGCTGCCGACATCTTTTCTGGAATACCGAATACTCTTAAAGTTATTTCAGTTATGACAGCCAACGTTCCTTCTGAGCCAACCAGTAAGCGGGTTAAGTCATAACCTGCTGAAAGTTTTCGAGTTGGTCTCCCGGTTTTTACGATGGTGCCATCCGCTAAAACAGCAGTCAGTGCTAAAACATTTTCGCGCATTGAGCCGTATTTAACGGTGGTAGTTCCAGCAGCTCCAGTTGAAGCCATGCCACCAATAGTTGCATCCGCTCCTGGATCAACTGAGAAAAATAAGCCATCGCTAGCAAGTCGATTATTGAGCGCAACCCGGGTTAAGCCAGCCTCAACTCTTACAACTAAATCCGCCGGTGAAATTTCGATGATCCTATTCATCTCAGTCATGTTCATACTTATTCCGCCTCTAAGCGGCAGAACATGGCCTTCCAAAGATGAGCCTGCTCCAAATGCAACGACTGGAATTAAATTCTGATTGCAATACCTAAGAATTTTTGAAACTTCTTCAGTGTTATGTGGATATATAACTGCTGAAGGTAAAACTGGAGGGAATGCTGATTCATCTCTGCTGTGTTGAACTAGAACTGATTCATTCGTGGTGAAGCGTGCACCAAAAATTGATTTCAACTCTTCTATCTGTTTCGAGTTGAGATCTACTCGGTTTACTGTTGACATTGTGGAAGTATAAAGCCATTGCGATATACCGCAACAAATTTCTTTTAATGGATCGGATATATGAGCACAGCATCATTAGCTAGAGCCCTTAAATTCTTCGCGCCAGCTCGTGCTGTGCCGAAAACTAGTTGGAGTGCGCCAACTTATTGGACGGTTCGCCCTAAAACATTTTTAATTTTAATTAGCGGGCTTTTCATGATGGGAATTGGTGGTTCGCTTTCTGTTCAATCCAATTTAGGTAATCCACCATGGACAGTCTTAGCGCAAGGTATTTCTAAGCAAGCAGGGCTCTCACTTGGTTGGGCCTTCTTTATTGTTAGTTGTTTCGTGCTCTTAATTTGGTTTCCTCTAAAAGTAACGCCCGGATTTGGCACAATTGCAAATACCGTTTTCTTTGCTGCATCATTGCAATTAGGTGTCACCATAATTCCAGCGCAAAATAATTTTAAAGTTTCGCTCTTGATGGTATTTTGTGGAATTTCACTAGTTGGTTTTGGTACTGCGCTTTACATATCGTGTGGTCTTGGATCTGGCCCTAGAGATGGCTGGATGATTGGGTTATTGGAACGAACCGGAATTCGAATTTGGAAAATAAGATTTGTAATCGAATGTTTTGCTCTAACAAGTGGATACTTGCTTGGCGGAAAAATAGGGATAGGGACAGTATTGGTAATGCTTTTTGTGGGCCAAGCAATTGCAATTTCGTTTACGCTGCTTGGTAGGTTTTCGCAAACCTACTTCTGAATTAATATCTCATTAAGTGGCTTGCGCACCAAATCGGGTACTTCGCAATTTTCGGCTGGATAACCAACTGGAAAGAGAATATATGGGCGCTCTGTAACGGGGCGCTCGAATATTTCGTTTAAGAAACCCATCGGATTTGGTGTATGTGTCAGTGTAGATAGTCCCATTGAATGCAGGCTTGCAATAAATAAACCACAAGCTATCCCTACAGATTCGCTTACGTAATAATTTTTCTGCAAGCTGCCGTCGGGTAGTGGTGTGGATTTTTGCGCGAACGCAACCACAATCCATGGCACTACATCTAAGTAACTTTTATCCGAATTAGTTCCGATGTGCGACAAAGCCTGTCGCCAGGCTGGTGGCAACCGACCACCTTCATAATTTTCGCGCTCCTCTATTTCCGCAGCGACTCTAATTTTATGTTTTACCTCTGGGTCATTTGTTGCGACAAAAGTCCAAGGTTGTTGGTGCGCACCACTTGGAGAAGTGTTCGCAGTCAAAACTGCAGTTTCTATAACTTCTTTAGGCACCGGTTCGTCAGAGAACATTCGCACGCTACGTCGGCCATCCATCAATTTATAAAATTCTTCGCCTCGTTTTAGACCTTCAGTAATTGGAATTCGTTCTGGTTGATAGCGCATCGTGTGAGGGTAACTAAATTATTTAGAGCAAGCAACAGTTATTGCGGCAGTAATTCCCTTAACCATCTCCGATAAGGGCATGGTAAATAGATTTGGAAACTCACCGGCCTGCTCTGTCATTAAAGGCACGTGGATGAACCCACTTTTCATATTGGTATTGAAGAGCGCGTGCTGCAGGCTATAAAAAATATGGTTGCATACAAACGTTCCAGCAGATAATGAAAGCGCTGCTGCAATGCCGTTAGCAGAAATAGCAGCAACAATTTCTTTTACTGGAAGCGTTGAAAAATAAGCAGCGGGTCCACCATTAACAATTGGTCGATCTACCAGAATTGCGCCGCTGTTATCAGCAATTCGTGCATCATCTAAATTAATTGCGACTCGCTCCGGAGTGATTTGGGTTCTGCCTTCTGCTTGGCCCAAAGAAATAACTACATCTGGCTTTTCTGATGCAATCAATTCCAATAACTTTTCGCTAGATTTTCCAAAAAGAACTGGGAGTATCGCGGTAATTATTTCGATCCCAGGAATATTTATCTTTGCTATTTCATTAACGATTTCCTGTGAAGGGTTAAGCGAAGAACCCGCAAATGGTTCGAAGCCTGATAATAAGATTTTGATAGGCAAACCACCTTCATCTAATTACTCCGTCATAGGATGTTCACCTAATCTACTTCATTTGTTCAATTCTAGTTTCCTGTTTCTTATTCGTAGGGACCGATGGTCTGCACATGAAAAATATTACTTTGAAGTTTAGATCTACGCGCATAATCGGCGTATCGCTGATCGCTGCCTTAATTTTAGGCACCGGTATTTCATCTTCTCTAACCGCTAACGCGGCTAATTCCGCACAGAAATTTACTCTTGCCTTGATTGGTGACATGCCGTATGACGCCAAAGGTGTATCCGAAGTTCCAAACGTTGTAAACGAAATCAACGCCCAAAGTAATATTGATTTCACGCTATTTAGCGGCGACACAATGTCAGGGAAAGGCGATAAATGTACTGATGCCGCTTATGGCGTTATCAAGACCGACTTCTTCGACAAATTTACACGTCCAATTTTTTACACTGTGGGAGATAATGAATGGGTTGACTGTGATCGTGCAGTAAAAGGCGCTTATGATCCAGCAACAAGATTGGCATTGGTTCGCTCTACTTACTTCCAAAAGGCGGACAAATCATACATTAACCTCGGTGGAAAATTTCGTGGAAGCGTTCCACAAATAACTCGAGATTCTGTTTACCCTGAGATGCAAATGTTCTCTTATAAGGGAATTACTTTCATTATTCCTCACGTACCTGGATCTGCTAATAATGCAGCTGTCGCCACACCAACATATAAAACATATAACGACACAGCTACAGATGGAAATGATTTGGAATATAAAGCGCGCGACGCAGCGAATGTCGCTTGGATTAACAAGGGTTTTACCAAAGCAACTACAGATGGTTCCTTAGGCGTAATCGTTCTGTTGCAAGCAAATATGGATTGGGAAGGTTATCTTCGTGATTTAACAGTACCAAATAACGAATTTACTGCTGCATATGCTGCTACAAAACAAGCACTTCTTACAAATACATTGAAATTTGGAAAGCCGGTTCTTCTTCAAAATGGAGACGAACATTGGTACCAACTCGATATGCCTATGAATGAAACTGCTGGAAAGCTCGTGGAGAAAGACAAGGGAACTTTGGTAGAGAACTTCACTCGCGTCCAAACTTTCGGGTCTGGTTTCAATCATTGGGTTGAATTAACAATTGACCCGCGGTCAAAATCATTGTGGAATTTCACGCCACGTATCGTTAAAGCAAATATCGGAAAGCACTAAATCCGATCCAGTTTTATAAATGGTAAGAGCGATGAACCGTAGGAAATTGCTTTTAATTTTTCCTGGGGTATTAATATCACTAATAGCTGGGCCGGTAAATGCAGCCACTGGCCCAGCTATTAAACCTGTTAAATTAGGTCAAGTAATAATTTGGAGAGGGAAGAAATACACCGCAATTAAAAGTGGTAAGACAATTATTTGGAATAAAGGAGTTCTCTTACCTCCAACACCTTCGGCGAATACATCTACTATGCAGAATCCGACACCGACACCGACACCGACACCGACACCGACACCGACACCAAAAAAGAGTGAAAAGGTTGAACCATTATCTACAAAAGCTGAGTTTGTAATTGCAAAATCATCGCAAGTCAAAGTTGGTGAATCCAAGATTTTCGTAGCTTCTGATCAAAGATCAACTTCCTACAGTTTTATGTTGACCAGGACTGATAAATCATTATTTGCCTTTAGCGCGGTATGCCCGCATCAACAATCATTAGTAGAGGTAGATGGACAAGAAGCTGTATGTAAGAAACATTATTCATATTTCGACCGAGTAGATGGTCATTGCTTGAATGGACCAGCACTTGGCCAAGCGCTAGAAAAATATTTGTGCGAAGAAAAAAATGGTGAAATTTGGATTCTTCAAAATTGATGCTATTCCATTACATTCGCGGTAACCTATCCCCGAAGCTATAACGAACCACAGATTGCTAGAAAAAGATCTGCGTTATGGGGGCGGACTCCGGAGGACCCGGGCCACTCATTGATTTAGTAAAGGGGTGAATCCGGTCAAGGCCGGATATTTCGATGGCCCCCATCGACCCATTCATTCTTAAACATTTAGCCGATCTGCAACCAGCACTTTATTGGTTGGATGCTGACCCGCTCGAACCAGATTCGCACTCAGCGCTTATTGGTGAAATTACCACCGACCTCTGCATTGTTGGCGCGGGTTACACCGGTTTATGGAGCGCACTCCTCGCAAAAGAAAAAAATCCTAATCGCGAAGTTGTAATTATCGAGCAACGCGAAACTGGCGCTGGCGCTTCTGGGCGTAACGGTGGTTTTTGCAACGCGTCACTAACTCATGGATTCGTTAACGGTTACACCCGGTTTCCAGACGAGATGGCAACGATTGATAAGTTGGGTCGAGAAAACCTTGATGCCATTGAAGAAACCATTAAGCGATACAACATCGATTGTGATTTTGAGCGGACTGGTGAATTAAGAGTTGCGGTTGCGCCATGGCAATTTGAAGGGCTGAAAGAAGAAGCGATACAACGCAATAACACCGGCGACCATGTTGAAGTATTAACTAAAGCAGAAATTCGCAAGCGCGTTAATTCACCATTGTACGAAGGGGGCCTCTTTGATGCCGATGGAACCGCGCTGGTTGATCCAGCTCGTTTAGTTTGGGGTTTAGAGAAAGCTTGTCTTTCACTCGGTGTGAAAATTTATGAAAATTCACGCGTGGAAGAACTTGAAGAAGATGGCGAGCAAATAATTGTTCATACTGCTTACGGAAAAGTTCGGGCAAATAAAGTTGCGCTTGCCACTAATATTTTTACACCCCTCATCAAAAGTTTACGTAAGTATGTAGTTGCAGTTTATGACTTTCAATTAGTAACTGAACCTTTAACCCCGGAACAATTAGCAAGTATTGGTTGGACTGGTCGTGAGGGTGTTTCTGATGCTGGTTACCAATTCCACTATTACCGCTTAACTAAAGAGAATGAAATTCTTTGGGGCGGTTATGATGCCATTTATAACTATCACGGCAAAGTTCGACAGGAATATGAATTTCAGCCTGAAACTTATGCAAAGTTAGCTGAAAGCTTCTTAAAGACATTCCCGCAATTGACTGGAATTAAATTTACTCATGGGTGGGGCGGTGCAATTGATACCTGCAGTCGATTCTCGCCATTCTGGGGAACTGCGTTTAGCGGCAACGTCGCATATGTACTTGGATATACCGGTCTTGGCGTTGCTTCTACAAGGTTTGGTGCATCAACCATGTTGGATCTGTTAGACGGAAATGAAACTGAAGCAACTGAATTGCAAATGGTGAAACATAAACCGATTCCATTTCCACCAGAACCTTTTAGATTCTTATTTATTCGGCTTACGCAATGGTCGATTAACCGAGCTGATCAAAATGGCGGACACCGAAATATCTGGTTAAGAATTTTAGATCGAGTTGGATTGGGCTTTGATTCTTAGATATCTGAGTGCGCCTGAAGGGATTTGAACCCCTAACCTTCTGATCCGTAGTCAGATGCTCTATCCGTTGAGCTACAGGCGCATTTGGAGATTGTCGGAAGCCTACCGATTTTCTTCTTTATGCCAAAATGCCACATGCCTTTACCTAAGCCCCATTTTTACCGCCCAGATATTGATGGGATCCGCGCTATTGCGGTGCTTAGCGTTATTGCTTTCCACGCTTTTCCTAAGCGACTTACTGGTGGTTTTATAGGTGTAGATATCTTTTTTGTTATTTCCGGATTCTTAATAACCCAAATCATTATTAATGAAATTGATGCTGGAAAATTTAAGATAAGAAACTTTTATTCTCGCCGAATTCGCCGCATTATTCCTAGCTTGCTTGTTGTCTTAGCAACAACTTTGATTTTGGGTTGGTTTTTATTGTTGCCACAAGATTATGTGCAATTAGGAAGAGTTACTGCTGGCGCAACTGTGTTTATAACTAACTTTGTACTGTGGAGCCAAGTTGGATATTTTGATGCTGATGCAATTCAAAAGCCATTATTGCACCTTTGGTCGCTAAGTATTGAAGAGCAGTTTTATTTGCTTTGGCCGCTAATTCTTTTCATATTATTTAAAGTTCGAAAATACGCATTTGCCCTGACTGGAGTGATGTTAGTTGCGTCTTTTTATACTGCATACCATTACCGATACCTCAACCCGGATTTAGCTTTCTACTCACCAGCACCAAGATTTTGGGAGTTGTTGGTTGGCGCAGCGCTTGCTTTTGCTTTTGTTTACCATTACAAAGTCATAGAAAAAATACATAGCTATAGATTTGCAGTAGAGCTCGCTGCTGCAATGTCGTTATTTGCAATGTTGGTTGCGCTCTACTTCGGAACGGAGAAGCGATCATTGCTCACAGTATTGATCGGTGTTCTTAGTTCCGCTGGATTAATTCTTTTTGGCGCAAAACCGACCTTCACATCAAAATTAGTAGGTAACCCAATCTCAGTTTGGATTGGTCTAATCAGTTATCCGCTCTATCTCTGGCATTGGATTTTTCTCTCTTTTGGCTACATGTACTTCACTGGAACTCCGCCAAAATTAGCGCGAGGATTAAGTGTGATTTTAAGTATTGCGCTCTCTTACGGTTGTTATCGCTTACTAGAAGTGCACATGCGGAGTAAAGCGCACGAGTTTAAAAAAATTATCGCGCTTCTGGTTGGGCTAGTCGTAATCGCATTGTTAGGAATCGGAATTCAAGTAAGCAATGGTGTAGAAAATCGAGTTGGTACATCTAAAGCCAACATGATCCAACTTGTTAGAGCACCTGGAAGCGATGCCGGTTGCGGTGAATTGATCGGTAATCCAAAACATCTATTTCATTACTGTAGATATAACTATGTAGGCGGCGCGCGCACTATTGCAATTACTGGAGATTCCCATGCGCAAGCGGCCTGGGTTGGGCTATCAAACTATTACGGAAAATTAGGAATCAATACCGTCCTATTCTCTAATTCGCTCTGCCCCCCATTTATTGGTGTTGCAACAGGAATGTCTATTCCAAAATTGAATGAATGTACCGAATCAACAAAACAAATTATTGATGCAATGACGAATACCAAAGGCATTGATACCGTAATTTTCATATCCCGTGGCTCTTATTACATAACAGCACATGAAGAGATTCCGATCCGCCACGTTAAATTCATGAAGTGGCCAGCTTCGCAACAAACCATTCCATCCACTGCAACTAAGGCGTCCCTCTTCCAAGAAGCGCTGCAGAAGACGGTTGATCTATACCGATCACAAGGAAAGCAGATTTATTTAGTATCGGAAAATCCAGAGCTGTCGTTTGATTTAAAAAATTGCTTAGATTTTGGAGTTGCTAGAGCGAAAACTGAGGCAAAATGTGAACCAAGGAATCGAGCACATGTTCTTGATCGACAGAGCCTGCATCGCAACATTTTACAAAATATTAGTGGCGCTACTTTTATTGATACTTTAGATATTTTCTGCCCAGATACATCTTGTAACTTTTTAAAAAATGGGACTTTGCTGTATTTAGATGATGACCATTTATCAAGACTTGGCAGCAAGCTACAAGCTGAAGTAATTGGAAAGTACGTTAAATAGCATCACTTTTTTGCCTTATTCGCCGTTCTACTTTTCCCAACAGTAGTTAAGGGTTTAGTTAAGTGAGAGCACAGCGCGGCGGTTGGCTGCACGGCCATCTTCAGTTGTGTTAGATCCCACCGGCGAGCTCGCACCTTCGGCTAGCAAAGTGACAGAGATTGGTGTCTTAGCCAAGATCTGCTTGAGATAGCTAAAGGTGCTCACGGCTCTGGCTCTTGAAAGCGCGCTGTTTAAAGTGGCATTTCCTTGAGAGTCGGTGTGACCTGCAACTTGGATTGATGTGAAGCCTTGAGTTTGAATGGTTTTAGCTAGTGAAGCGATTTTTGATTTATCGCTAGCGCTCAAAACTGCTGAATTAAGGGCAAAGTTAGCAACTTCCATGTCAATAGGAATAACTGGCGCTCTATAAGTAGTTGGTATTGGTTGTGACTTAATACCTTCTGTACTTACCGCAGTTACTGCAATCTGGGCTTTAGGCCCAAGCAACTGCTTAATTTCACATTCAATTCCACTTGTCGAGCACACCACTTTATTTGCAAGAGTAACTTCATACTTTTGGGCATCATCTTGTGGTTGCCAGGAAACTCGAACTGATTTTGATGAAATCAACTGTGTTGTGGCGCCTTGAACCTGTTCAGGTTGCCCAACGATCAAACCACCTGAGATAACAAGTGGGACAGTTATCGTGCTCGTAGAGCCTGACTTATCTGCAACTGAGACACTGACTATGTATGTTCCAGCTTTGAGGTTAGTTCCGGTTGCGGTAAAAATTGAATTGAGTGCAACTAACTTGATTCCAGTTGGGAATCCAGTTCCTTTCCAGTTTTTAAATCCGCGAGCGCCGCCGGTTGCGCGGAACTGAATACGCACAGGTTCAGTTTTGAGGTAGGAAGTTTTACCTACATAGAGAATGGTTGGGCCCAAAGGGGTATGGAGTTTACGTATTCCACTCGTTACCTCTTCATCACCAACCGTTGCAACTGCCCAAACAAAGTAGTTTGTTGCAGGATTTAACCCACTTATGTTTGCAGTAACAACACTGCCTGAATCCTTTGTAATAGTCGTAGGAGCAAGATCACTGATGCTAACCCCTGAAGGCACAGTGCAATCACTTTTTGATTCACTCAAAGAGATACAGAACTTAACTGAAGTGTCATCACCAGGCCAAGGCGCAGTTGCAACTGCCGTGGTGCTGTTACTTTGGACGTTGGTGAACTCTTCAAGGGCCACTTGCAATTTGTGAACTACCTTGATTATTACGCTCTTGGTTGCCGGGTTATAAGAGCTATTTCCAGCTTGTAATAACGACAATAAGCAGTTACCGACAGTAATAATTTTAAGTAAGCCGCTCGTTGAAATGGTGCAGATTTTGCTAGTAGTTGATTGATAACTAATTGGCAACCCTGAACTAGCCACTGCATCTAATTGAAGATCTGAGTCACCAACAAATGCAGGATCTGGAAGATTAGTTACGGTAATTACTTGGCCTGATGGGCCAGAGGGAGTAGTAACTTGTGTTGTGGGTGTCGTAGGTGTTGTGGGTGTCGTAGGTGTCGTAGGGGCAGTTGTTGCTACAGGTGCAATGGTGATCGTGTATGAATAAGTGGTCGATAGACCACCGCTGTCAGTTACCGAAACCCAAGTTGGTGTGGTTGCAGCAGCCGTAGGTGTGCCTGTAAGTGTCGATGAATTAACGCCCGGAGTAAAAGTTAGGCCGGCGGGCAAAGTGCCTTTATCCCAAGTCACGTAATCTCCACTGCCATCGCTTGCAGTAAATGTCATGGTGAAAGCAGAATTTACAGTTCCTGAGTTAGTGCCGGTTGCAGTAATTGATGGTCCGCTAATTGTCGTAAAGCTACTAGTAGAACTAGCCACGGCTGGACTTGATGCAGACGCTATGGCCCAAAAATAGTAGGTTGTATTTGCTGTTAACCCAGTGATATCTGCAGAGACTGCGTTTGAGCTCGAAGCCGTAATTAAAGCTGGGGTAGGACTTCCAATTGATACACCTCCTGGCAAGGAACACGAAGTGCTTGCAGAATTTGATGTCGAAACACAAAAAGAAGGTGCAACTGATTCACCTGGATATGGGAAAGTCGCACTAACTGATGCGGTGGTGCCCTGCACATTAGAAGCTGAGCCGATTGTCACTGATAATGAAATACCGGCGCTCACATCCACATAGGTTGATGCAGAAGAATATGAACTTCCTACACCACTCTGGGTTGCGGTTACTCGGCACGTTCCTGCAATTTTGAAGTGAACAAAACCATCTGAATCAACAGTGCAGGTAGCAGATGGTGAAGCTGTCCAAGCAACTGCTAATCCTGAAGTTGCAGTAGCGGCCAATTTAAAGTCGGCGGAACCGTATGTATATGAATTGGGTGCGCCTGTAATAGAAACTGTTTGGGTTTGAAGTGGAGCAGTAACTGGATCACTAAAAACAGAAGTCGACGTTCCATTACTATTAGTAGCTAGTACTTTGAATTGGTAGGTAACACCAAATGCCAGCCCTGAAACGGTGCAGTGATCCTCTGTTGCCCCCGTTGAGCATGAGTTGAGCGCCAATGTCGTGAAACCACTACCGTAATAAGGAACTGCTTGGTACCCAGTTACTGGACTGCCGGATGACTGGGCATCTGTGAGTTTTGTCCATGTAATTGTTACATCCGTTGTATCAGCAATCAAAACTGCAGTTGGTTTATTAACACTTTGCGGCGCCCCAATTGGTGTCGCATCAGCAACGTCGGCATGGGCAGTGGAAGGTGATAGTAAAACCAATATTAAAACGAGAAAAATACTTTTTTTGAAAAAAGAAATCACAGGATTGCGCCTGTTAGATTAGCCTTATTGACCGCCTGAATTTCAAATGTGTATGTTGTTCCATTCGTTAATCCGGTGACAAGATAACTAAGAGTTGGTGCTGTTACCGTTGCCGCACCATGAGAATCATCTGAGCGTGAAGTCCCCGACTTATACCAGTTTAGTAAGTAAGAAATAATTGGTGCACCGCCGTCATTAGTTAACGCTAACCAAGTTGCGGTTACTTTTCCGTCATCAGGTGTAAGAGTCAATCCTGTAACAACACTCGGTGCAGTTGCTGCAACTGTCACAGTTGTTACAACTGATGTTGCTGCAAAATACTGAGTTGGGGAACCGCTGTCAGTTCCATCTTGGCTAACGGTTATCGTACAAACTCCGGCTAGATCAACGGTTACTGTTCCACTAGAAGTAACAGAACACACTGTTCGGCCAGTTCCCCAACCAGTTTGCGCATAGGAGGATGTTGGCGTGTCCGCTAATTTTGTAAAAAGCAGTGGCAGGCCTGAGGTTGTTGTCGATGTTTCTAAGAATGGGTTATATGCATGGGTAACACTCATGTTTCCTGGCGTGATTGTTTGTGCTGTGCCAGGTTGTTTGGTATCACTTGCCGCCGAAGTTGCACTTCCAACGGCATTGGTGGCAGTTACTTTAAAGAAATAGGTAAGCGCTCCGTTTAAACCTGAAATGTCGCACGTGCTAGATGCTGCTGAACAAGTAAAACCTGTGGCAAGCGAGGTTGCATTGTTATATGCCTCAGCTGTGTAACCGGTAACTGGTGTTCCACCGTTGTCAGCAGTTGGCACGTTAGTCCAATTCACTGTGACGACTCCAGGTGTCGTAAATGATGGAGTGCCTATAGTTGGAGCTGCGGGTAAACCAAAAGTGGTACCGACCAGGACGTTGCTCCAACCGCTAGAGGTACCCGCGGTAGTTACAACTTTTATACGAACGCGATAAGTAGTCTTTGCTAAAAGCCCATTAATAACACTTGTAGTACCTGAGACGGTTGCTGAATTCTCATCAGAGAAATCTGCATTTTGTGCCCAACTAAGTACGTATCCAGAAAGTGTAGATCCACCGAATTGAGTTGCCGCGCTCCATGTTGCTGTTAATTTCGATGCACCCGGTGCAACTTGAGATAGTGCAATTGCTGGTGGCGTAACAGCAGTTACTTCAATTGAATCAAGTACTGGGGTAGCTGCTGAATAGTTGGAATCAGCACCGTTTTGTGAGGCGCTTACAGTGCAAGTTCCGACTGCTATAAATGTCAAAGTTGATCCGGAGACACTGCAAATGCTTGCAGTTGAAACTGTATAGGTGACAGCAAGGCCTGAACTTGCACTTGCTGTTAGAACAATAGAACCCACGTTAAATCCTGCAGAAGCGGCCATATCAAAAGTAATGCTTTGGGCAATTACTAGATTAACGACTGAAGAAGTATTTGAATCAGGGCTAGATCCGGCCGTATTGCGAGCAACAACTTTAAATGTGTAATCGGTTTTGTAGGCAATGCCAGAAACCGTACAGCTAGTACTTGTTGCAGAAGCCGAACATTTAAATGCAGTCCCACCGGAGGATGTATAAGCAGTCACTAAATAACTAGTTACTGGTGCCCCCACGGGATCGGCAACCAAATTCCAACTCACTAATACCGTGCCGTTTGATGCTGTGCCTACTGCTGAAACTAATTCAGGGGCTGTGGGAGCGGCAGTAGTTGCTTGACTTCCAGTTAGAGCACTTCCAGTTCCAACAGCATTTGTTGCCGTAACTGATATCGCGTATGTAGTTCCAAGTGTCAATCCTGTTATTGTGCAAGTTCTTGCAGGCGCAGTTGCTGGACAGGAAGTTGTAACACTGGCCGCAGTTGCAGAAGCAACATATGAAAGAATTGATGAACCACCATCTGCTTCTGGTGTATTCCAAGAAACTGCCAAGGTTGTACTAGTCGCAGTCACACCTAATGAAGAGGGTGCCGAAGGTACATTGAGTGTTTTTGCTGTTGCTATAGACGTAAAGTCGCCATCTAAAAAGACAGTAGCGTCAGCATTTTTAACTACTACCGCTCTGGCTTTAAATGAATACGTTGTGAAGTTCGCTAAACCCGAAACTGTTGCTGAAACCGTAGAACTATCACTTGTTGTTAGCCAAACAACATTATCTTTATAAATTACATAGTGGTGCAGGCTGTAACCAACTTCATACTCTGCAGGTGCTACCCACGTGAGGGCTACTTCGCGGATCCCGCCCGTTGCAGTTATTGGCATTGGGGCTCGGGAGTTCAAAAATGGCACACCTTCAGCTGAATCAGACAGGCTATTGCCTGCGGTGTTTATTTCCTTTACAACCAATGTGTAGGTGACCGTGTTAGTTAAACCAGTAATTTCGCAAGTAGTTGCTGATGGACTTGTAGTACAGGTCCTTGTGGCAGTTTCACTCGCAGTCGCGGTTACTTCTTGAGTTAATGTAGCCCCACCAGTAAATGTAGGGTTGGTCCAAGTAATTGTAAGTTTAGTGTCGCCGCCTACCACTTTAGTGATCGTGGCTTTACCTGGCGCAGCTGCTGAAATTGTGATTACAGAATTTGCAGATGCGGACTTATACATTGAATCGTCAGAATTCGTAGCTCCGGCTTGAGTTGCCGTGACGGTACATGTTCCAACAGAAACTATATGAACTAGTCCAGTGCCCGATACCACCGTGCAGGTACTATCGGAAGTTGCAAATGTTAAAGCACCACCAGAAGTAGCAGTTGCCGTTAACGTAAAGTCACTGTTACCTATGAATTTAGATATTGGTGTTGAGACTGTGACTGTTTGTGACAGACCAGGAATGATATTGCCAATAGATAATGCAGAACTATCACCAACTGAGTTTTTAGCAACAACAGAAACTGCATAGCTGACACCAGCGCGTAAGTTTTGAACGGTGCAGGAGTAATCCCCAGTCGTGATCGAATCATCGCGATTCACCGAACATGTTTGAGTTGTGTATCCGGCAGAAGAAGCGCTAACTACGTATCGACTAATGGCCGAACCATTATCATTAACACTCTTCTTCCAAAATATATCCAGCGATTTACCATTAGAAGCATTTGCAATTGAAGTTGCGGTTCCTGCAATTGGTACTGACGGCACAGTCATCCATGTGCCATATACGGTGTTTGAAGCAGATCCTGTTCCAGCAGTGTTGCGAGCCGTAACAGTAAAGGCATAGGAAAGGCCTTTTGTTACGCTGTTTATGGTGCAACCCAAACTAGCTGTTTCAACACATGTAACTGTTGAACCACCATTTACACCCGAGAGGTTGTAATAGATTGTTCCTCCGCCCACGCGAGAAGGTGCACTCCACACAATTACAAGACCGCTTGGATCATTAGTCACTGATGTAATAGTTGGTGCAGAAGGTGTTGCTGCTTCAATTACCAATTGAATTGGCGTGGCGTCTGTAGCTGCAGCATATTTTGTTGCATTGCCAGAAGCATCTTTACCATTTTGCTTTATATAAACTTCACATGTGCCTGCAATTTTAAAGTGTACGTTTCCTGAAGAAGTTACTGAACATACTGATGAATCGTTAATCGACCATTGCAAAGGAAGGCCGCTGTTCGCACTTGCATTGATTTGAAGGTCTGGGTCCCCCACTGTCCAACCGTAAATAGAAGGAACCGATGTGACTGTAATTGATTGTGCAATTGCTGCTAATTTAATAGTTTGAGGATCTGAAACTGCACTAGTTCCCGCTGCATTCTTTGCAACCATCGTAAATGAATAAGTATTGTCATTTTGAATTCCCGTGATTGCGCAAGATGTGGTGGATCCGCCTACCGTGCAAGTTTTATCTGGTAGTCCGGTTGCTGTACCAGAAATTACATAGCTAGTTACTGAGGAACCATTAGACGTAACTGCGCTCCAGGCCACTGTTACCGTTGATGTTGCAGCTACACCGGTTATCGGATTTGTTATTACCGGTTTATTTGGAACTGTGTAAGGGGTGTAGGTAGAGCTTGCGACTACCCATGCTGAGGATCCGCCTGCATTCTTAGCAAGTATTCGAAGTTGGTAGGCGATTCCATTTGTTAGAGAACCAAAAACTTGAGATAGGGCATCTGCTGCTGGAGTAAGACTTGAAGACCAAATGCAAGTTGTTGCACAGCTTGCATTTGTTGCCGACTGGACTTCGTATCCTGTTTGAATGCCACCAGAGTTAGAAGGAGCACTCCAGTTGAGAGTGAGCTGCGTATTGCCGATTGTCACTGAGGTTATGGTGGGAACAGTTGGTGCTCTGTCTGCGATGGAAAACTCTACATAGTCTGGTGTTATTGGTTCATATTCAGAATCTCCGTCGTCAGAATCATCTTCCTTCTTTCGATGGCCGTCCTGACTGTAATTGATGCGACACGTTCCAGCAATCTTAATATGAACTACGCCTTTATAGCTTATTGAGCAGACTGATGAATAAGGAGATACGACGCTATAAACAAGTTTTAAACCAGATGAGTTAGTAACACCAAAATTAAAATCTGCGTCACCTACCTTCTTCCCAGAAATTGATGGTTTTGAGATGGTTTGGGTTTTTCCTGTGATGATTACGTTCTTAATAGCTGGTGTTTCAGATTCACCAAGCTCATTAACTGCTGAGACATAAACATTGAATGTTCCCTTGGTGGGCACTCCCACTAATGTGCAAGTTAGCGCTGCAGGGGTAGAAGTACACGTTCTCTTGCTATCACTCTCTTCACTCTCCCCATCCTTCTTTTTATAAATCCAAGCTGAATAACTTGTAATTGGGCTACCACCATCATCGGATGATGCCAACCAACTCACAACTACTTTTCCTCCAGTGGTTGTATCAGTGGTGATTGTTCCTGGAGTAGATGGAACTGTAGCGAAAACAATTGTTGAACTATAAGAACTCCATGAGCCATCGCCATTTGAGGTAGTTCCTAGAACTCGGCACTTGTAGGAAGCGCCGGCAGTCAGTTCTGCCTTTAAAAGCGTGTAACGATATTGGTTTTCATCACCATCGCTGCGATCTGGCGAAGAAACAGTCTTAGTAATAGCAACTGAAGTAGTTGTGTTTAGACACTCGGCCTTCCATGAAGTAACGTTTTTGCCTCCGTTATCTTCTGGTTTTTTCCACCGGACGGAAATTCCAGTTTTAACTACTCCGGCTGTAACAGATGTTGGGGCCGATGCTTTACCCGCTGTTACAGCTGTAGCCGAATTAGATGCGGTTCCGGTTCCACCTGAGCTTTTCGCACTCACTGTAACTGTGTAACTCAAACCATTCTTTAATCCCGTTAACGTATAAGAAGTTGCAGGAGCTGAGATTGATACAGATCCTTTTTCTTCATCATCATCGCCACCATCGTCGTTGTGTTCACCTTTTGGTTTAATAAAGTTAATAATGTAGTTAGTTATAACTACTCCCGTAACAGCAGTTGGAGCGGTCCATGCTAAAACAATTGACTTATCTCCACTTGTGGCAGTAAGGGAAGTTGGGGCATTAGGCACTGCTGAGGTTATATTGATTGTGAAACGCGAAGTCGTAGTTGCTCGGTTTCCATCAGTTACTCGAATGGTAAAAGTCTTCGATGATGCTGCGTTCGTAGGGGTGCCAGAGATAACTCCGGTTGCACCAGCAAGGGTTAGGCCGCTCGGTAATTCAGAATCTTCTCCCAAGCTCCATGTGTATGTTTCATTTCCGCCAGATGCAGCAAGTGTGACTGAGTATGCAGAGCCTTTAGAGGCCGACCCTAATGAACTCGTGGTAATCGAAATACTCGCTGAAACTACAATGGTTACATTTGCAGTAGTCGAAACTCCCTTTGAGTCGGTAATTGTCACAGCAATTGTTTTAGTGCCGGTTGTTACAGTATTTGAAACAGTTCCTGAAATTGTTCCTGACGATAGAGTTAATCCAGTTGGAAGAGAACCACTTACAACCGAGAATGTATAAGAGGGTACGCCACCAGTACCAGCCAAAGTCGCTGAGTATTCCGAACCTTTAGTTGCGCCAGCCAGCGCACTCGATGTAATGCTTGGGGCTGCATTCACGGTCACAACTGCATTGTTTGACTGAGTTGTTAACGAAGTCCCGTTCGCCGTAGCTGTCACTATTACATAAAAGGTTCCAGCATTACTTGTAGTTATTGGACCCGATACTGTGTAAGTCGCCGCCGTTGCGCCTGAAATTGCTTCGGAATTTTTGTACCACTGATAGGAGAGTGTGTCTCGATCACTCGATGCCGTTGCACTCACTGTCAATGAATAACCTGCAGTTTGTCCATTTGTTAATGAAGTGTCCGATGGTTGTGTCCTGATAGTTGCTGAGCCTGCGCGGATAGCATTTACAACAGTCGCTGAAGTCGGATTGCTATCTCCCGTTGCATTGCGGGCTCGCATCTGAATTGGATAGCTTTGATCATTGCTTATTGATGTAATTTCAAACGGCGACAGGTTTGAAGGGACGTTTACCCACGAGCCTTCTTCGGCGGTTCGGTATTGATACGTGACGGCTTGACCGCCAGTATCAGTTGAAGTACTAAAAACTACAGTAATTTTTCCGCTGCTTGGCGTACCTGAATCAATAGTGGGAGTGTTCGGCGCTGACACTGGCGTTAGTGTGTACGCAGTGTTTTCGGAACCATTTCCGGCTTCATTTAGTCCACGCACTTTAATTTTATAAGTCGTGCCTTTTGTTAAACCGCTGAGAGTGAATTGCTTTTTAGTATCACCATCTGAGGTTACAGAGACTGACTTCCATGAGACTCCATCATCAGTTGAATATTGGTAATTTGTTGAATCGGTTGCACCAACTGGTGGAGTGAAATTGACCTTTGTATTTCCAGTTGATGCAGTAAATACCGCCAGCACGTTTGTTGGTGCGGCAAATATTGTTACTTCAGTTCCTGATGAGTAGCTCTTAGTGCTTGTTGTTGAAGCAGTGCTGTAGCCGGCGCTGTTATGCGCGCGAATTTGTATTACGTAATATTTGTGCTTTCCCAATCCAGAAATACTTTTACTGGTTGAAGCTGTTGCTGCGGTGGTCCAGTCACTCCACGACAAAGAACTTTCGTCATAAAGTGCGATTCTGTATTCATAGTTATCAATTACGGCACCACCGTCATCTGTGGGTGCTGTCCAACTGAGATCTAAGGTTCCTGAACCAGATCCGGGAGTAGTGGCAACTGGTGATGTGGGTGCACCTGGAGAAATTGCACCTAGAACAACAAGGTTTCTTGTGGTTATAACTGCTTCATAATTAGTTGTATCTGTTGGTGTAAATGTCGCAGAGAGTTCGACGGTACCCGTTGTAACACTATCTCCACTTGCTGGGGTAAATGCAAATGTTCCAGCAACCGAAGCAGTCGCTGAAAGCTGTGTACTTGAAAGAGTTACCGAAGGGCGAATTGGGGACGGTGTTGTCCACGTAATCACCGGCGTCGCTTTACCTACGTTAATAGTTAATGTAGCTGAAGTTACCAAAGCGTATGTAACATCAGTTGGAGTCAAAACGGCGGTGAGCGCAGTTGACGCATTAACAGCCGCCGGCGTCCAAGAACAGGTTGCGGTCCCTGCGCTCGAAGATACTGCAGAGCAACCACTGATAGAACTTCCACCAACTTTGAAATTAACAGCACCAGCTTGACCGACTGTGGCTGTAATTGTCACTGCGGTGGCATATTTTGCTGTAGTCGCTGCTCCAGTAAGTGCAATTGAATTTGTGGTTGTACCGGTTGAAACTGATAAAGACTGGTTGGCACTTGATGAATATCCAGCTACTGAATACGTGATTGTTACTGATCCAACCGTATTGAGCTGCAAACCGGAAAAGGTTGCTACACCCGAAGAAGACGTGGCTGTCGCTGTGGAAGAACCAGATGAAAAAGTTCCACTGGAAAGAGTTGCCGTAACTGTCACGCCAGAAGTGGAAATATTGTTTCCACCAGAATCCTTTAGTTGGATGACTGGTTGGGTAGTAAATGCCGCATGTGCGGCTGCTCCTGAAGCAGAAGTAGTTATTGACAATGTAGAACCGCTACCGGCGGTAACTGTCACAGTTGCTGTCGCGACGGTTATCCCTAGTGCTCCTCCATAAGTAATTGTGTACTCAGTTCCTGCAGTACCAGAAATGCCTAAATCACTAAAAGTTGCGATCCCCGATGAAGCAGTAGCGGTTTTTGTTCCTTCAAGAGTTCCACCAGCGCTAATCGTTGCTGTTACAACCGCATTCGAACTCGTAACTGTATTACCGCCTGAATCTTGCATTGTTACTTGTGGTTGAGTAGTAAATGTCGCGCCTGAAGCAGTTCCTGCTGGCGCTCGCGTGACTGCAAGTTTTGTTGCGCTGCCGACAGTTACAGTTACTGATGCTGTCGCAATCGTTAATCCGCCAGCCCCGGTATAGGTAATTGTGTAAGGGGTTCCTGCCGTGCCGGTAATACCTAAATCGCTAAAAGTCGCAATTCCAGATGAAGCCGTTGCGGTTTTTGTTCCTTCAAGAGTTCCACCAGCGCTAATAGTCGCCGTTACGACGGCACTAGAACCTGTAACTGTGTTGCCGCCTGAATCTTGAATAGTTACTTGGGGTTGAGTCGTAAATGCCGCGCCTGAAGCCGTTCCTGCTGAGGCTCGCGTCACTACAACTTTTGTTGCACTGCCGACAGAAAGGGTGAATGAATTAGATGTTGTGTCGGTTAGACCATCTGCCGTGAAATTTAAAGTGTATGAACCTATGGTCCCTATAACGCAAAGTGTAGAAAAGGTTGCTATTCCAGATGAAGCAGTGACCGTAGTTGTTACTCCATCACAAAATGAACCTGAACCAGATGCGATTGATACTGAAATTTGAGCTGCAGAGCTAGTAACAGTGCTACTTCCAGAATCTTGGACTTTAACAACCACGCTAGACATGGTTGCTCCATTGGCAACTGTGGATGGTTGCGTAGTGATTCCTAGCTTAGTTGCCGAGTTGGGTGTGCCAGTCACCATACTTGAGGCAGCTCCGTGCCCAACTGCATTAACGGCGCGGATTTTTACTGAATAACTTTTGTTTGAAAGTGTTGTTACGCCATCACTTTCGGTATTTGTTTGAATGGGGTTTGCTGTGGAGCCAATGGCATCCCAATTAGTGCCATTGTCGGTCGAATACTCATAATCAATAATTGAGGACCCTCCGTCAGAGGTTGGAACAGTAAAATTGATATTTAACTGCTGATATGTGCCAACGATTGAGGTAATGGTTGGCGCACCTGGCACTGTAACTGCCACTGTCACACTTGATGCCGTTGAGGCTGATCCGGTACCCATATCGTTTATCGCACTTACTCTAAATGAATAACTAGTTGCTGCAGATAATCCAGTTACTGTATAAGTTAAATTCGTAGAGCCAGTGTTTGAGATTGCAGTTGTCCAGCTGCCGCTTACTGGTAAATACTCAACTTTATAACTTTTAACGGCATTTCCACCGTTTGATGAGGGGGCTATCCAACTAACATCAAATGCACTATCACCGGCAGTAAGTGTTACCGATGTTGGAGCACCTGGTGTTGTTGCTGGAACAACTGAGACTGCCGTTGCAGCTGCTCCATCTCCGGCAGAGTTAACCGCTTTAATTGAAATGCTGTAAGAAGTTCCATTAGTTAGCCCTGTAATAACTAAAGGTGAACTTGTAACGGCTGGGGATGGAGTTACCCAGGTACTCCCGCCATTAATGGAATATTTGTAGTTTGTTATCGAGGCTCCGCCATCCGAGCCAGGTGTAAATACAACAGAAGCTTGTGTGTTGCCTGCTGTTATTGAAGAAATCGTGGGGGCTGCAGGTGCAACTACGCTATTTGCGGGTACGGCCTGAACTAAATTCGAAGTCACTCCACTTCCATTTGAATTTACTGCTCTTATCGCGACAGTGTAAGTAGTTCCATTTGAAACTCCTGATGAGATGACCAAAGGTGATGACGTCGATGTCGGAGATCTTGTGCTCCATGTGCTTCCATTATTCGTTGAATATTCATAGTTGGTAATGCTCGCGCCATTTGTAGACGTTGGCGCAGTAAAAGCCACAGACAATGTGTTGTCGCCTGGGGTAATTCCGGTGATGGTTGGGTCAGATGGCACGCCAATTTTTTGTGAACTGCTCGAGCTCAAGGTAGAGCTAGTGCCTTTGGAATTTATTGCACTTACTCTAAAATAGTAGCTAGACCCATTGCTTAGCCCCGTAAATGTATATGAAGTGGTCGCACTGGCAGTATTGCTTGAAGCTGTCGTCCAACTTGTGTTATTGGTTGAATATTCAGTCTTATAGCCAGATACTGCATAACCATTTACATTAGTTGGGGCGGTCCATGAAACGGTTGCTTGAAGATTTCCAGGAGAGACAATTAAGCTCGTTGGTGCACTTGGTGCCGCTCCAGGTGCTTGATTAGATGAGCTAGAGGCAAATCCATTTCCGTAACTATTAACTCCGCGTAGCTGAATTGGATATGTGGTTCCATTTACCAAATCTGTAGTTCCATCCGAACTCAATTTTGTGATAACCATAGTGTAAACACTGCTTGAAAGCGTTGTTGATTTTGTGGCCCACGTGCTTCCAGCATCAGTTGAATATTGAAAAGAGCTTGGTGAGCCGGATGAAACTGAGAAAGTAGTGGTGACCGTTCCACTGCTCACTGCATATGAAATATTTGAAGGCATTTGTGGTAGCCCAGCAATTGCCGTAACGGCTGAACTTGCAGTTCCAGTACCGGAGGAATTCCTACCTTGAATTTTGACGGTATACGTGGTGCCTGCCACAAGTCGGCCAGATGTATCACTTCTATAGTAAATAGATATAGGTGAAGTTAAAGAAGTCGATGTAGATCCACTTGACTTAAGTCTTTGTTTCCAATTCGAGCCATTATCAGTTGAATACCAAATTGTGGTTGGTGAATTTGAAATTGCGCCGAAAGTTATTTGTAAGACTGGGTTGCTCGAGCTCACTGTAGATGCTGTATAGGAAATCGAAGCTGGTGCAGTTGGAATCGCTGCATTCGCACTAGGTGCAGCAACTATTGCCACCAATAAGAATGGTGCAAGCAATACAAAAGTTAAAAATGCGCGTGCTTTGGAAACTAGGTTCAGGCGCGCTCTTTTGTCATGCAATTGTGCGCCTCCTAGAGAAATCTGCCCTTGCTTGTGCAGGGGTAGCCCCTCAGATACCAATTGTCGCACCAATCACCCTTGGATATCACCCAATAGAACAATAAGAGAGTGATTTAAGGTTTATCTCTCACCCATGGGTGAAGTAATAAAAGGCTGGATTATTTCTGAGAAGCTTTAAGCAGTTCTTCCCTTTTAACTAGCTTTTGGCGGGGCTTTCCAAGCGGCTCACCCGCGGCCACCTCAGCCTCATTGATCTTCTGCCACCCACTTTGACTAACAACTACCTGATGAGTCAACAACTCTGAAATATCACCAGTGGCTTTAGGTGTTTTTAAATCACTGATCATGAGTTCAACAACTGCTGCTGCATCTGATTTATTAGTGCCAATGACTCCTGATGGACCACGCTTTGCCCAACCAACAACATAGAGGTTTTCATTCACGCGACCATCGGTATTTACAACTTTGCCGTTTTCATATGGCACACCATCAATACCAGCTGCTTGATAGCCAATAGCAGTAATAACTAATCCGCACTTAATAGTGACATCTCCGTTGGGGGTTGAATACACAACGCCTTCAACGCGATCTGTGCCAAGAATCTGCTTGGGGGTGTGCTGGAAAAGAAAGCGCATGGTGCGCTCATGTTCACTTTTTTGTGACTCTGCAATCAAAAGCATTGCATCCAGGTTGCTTTTCACATCTTTTTCAGGCTCTGCTCCTGCACGAACTATCGCAGCATCAATATCTTCTTTGTTAATGACAACATTGGTGTGTTCAAGCTTTGGTAGTTCTCGAAGTTCTGGGGATGTAAAAGCTGCATGCTCTGGTCCGCGGCGAGCGCTGATATAAACATCTCGCACAGCACTAGCTTTAAAGGCCTCAATTGCATGATCTGCTGTATCTGTTGGATCTAGCTCACTTGGTTCAAGTGCCAGCATACGTGCAACATCCATTGCAACATTGCCTGCGCCAATTACAACTGCCGTATCGCAATCAAGCGGGACCTTCACATCAACATAATCTGGATGTGAGTTATACCAAGGGACAAATTCAGCTGCAGACAAAGAGCCAGGTAGCTCTTCGCCTGGTATGCCTAGGGTTTTTCCTAAAGATGAGCCAGTTGCAATAATGACAGCATCATATTTCTCTTTTAATTGCGTAACGGTAATGTCACTGCCAATTTCAACGTTTGCAAAGAGGCGAAAGTTAGGATCAGCTGCAATCTTTTCAAAGACTTTAGAGACAGTCTTAATCTTTGGATGATCTGGTGCAACACCACTTCGAACTAATCCCCATGGTGTGGGAAGGCGTTCAATCATGTCGATAGAAAATTTAAGTTCTTCAGTTTCGGCATTTTGTAAAGCTTGCGCAGCGAAATATCCCGCGGGGCCAGCTCCGATAATCGCTATTCGAATTGTTGCCATTGGATAGCTCCAATCTATTTGCTGGCGGAGACGAGAGGATTTGAACCTCCGATACCTTTAAGGGGTATACCTCGTTAGCAGTGAGGCGCACTCGACCGGGCTATGCGACGTCTCCAAGTGGTGGGCTTAGTTTACAGGCATTTAAGACCTTCTACCTAACGCCTGTTTAACACGCTTTTGCTATGAAATCCAACTAGCTAAATCAACACCTTTAACGACTAATACCATAAGAACATAAATGATTACCCCACCGATTCGATAAATCATTCTGCCTAATTGGGATTTTTTCCAATCCGTTTTTGGTGAATCGGTAATAGCGTCTAAGTAATGTAAAAAGAACCCTGGAAGTGCCATCACCACAAAGCTCCATTTTAGAAAACTAGCTGGCGTGCTAAACATTTCTTCAATCCAATTAGTAATAAGTGCCATCACAAATATCATCACTACGATTTTGAAAACGCCTCTTGGCAGATAAAGTTTAAATTTAGGAAATTTATCTTCAAGTCTTAATGAAGTCAGTTGCGGTGTTGCAAATATCAAAGCTCCAAGGAATAAATTCAAGGTTGATCCTACAAATGGGGCAGCCATGATCACAAAGACAGATATTTTAAAAATAAGCGATCGCACTTTTTGGTTTAGATTTGGCTCTCTTATCTCTACGTGAAGAACTCGAAGTCGAAGTGGATAATGCTCACCCGCTAATTCTTCTAGCGCATAACGGAAAGTTAAGAAACCTGCTGCTATGAAAGCTAATTGGGTGCCGTGACTTGTTATCGGAAGTTCTAGGTGGGCTAATCCATTCATCGCAGCAACCATTTTTGTAATAACCCAAAAAGTTAAGAGCGTTCCTAGCGCATAGTCTGTAATTCGCTCCCATAAATCATCACGATTGAACACATTTCGGCGGAATGGTCTAAATGCACTTGCAAGAAGTGCAGGTGCAAAAAATAGAACTAGAACTCCAATTGCCGTTAACAGCTCTGGCCGAGTAGTTATGTGGCCAGTTAATAAAGTAATAAAAAAGAAGGTGGCACCCGCGATAAAGCCCGCAAATGCATCAAATATTGCAATAAACATAACTGCAACGATGATTCCAAGTGTTGGCGGAAGCACTTCTGCGTGCGTGTTTATGGCAGAAATAATCCCAAGCATGAAGCCAATCGGTACTAAGAGAAATGCAAACGAACCAAAAATTGCTCGGATTGCATTTCCATCTTGCATGGTTCGTGTTAATAAAGGTGAAAAGCGATTGAACCGATGGGCTAGTGAGATAAAGAAATAGTCCGAGAAACCTGTAAGAGGGTTTCTCCAAGTTCTGGAAAGATCGCCCCATCCTGGTTCGTCTTTTAACAACTTTAACGCGCCCGCTGAAACCGACTGTAAAGATTCTTGCTCTCCGTCGCTAATTGAATCATCTTCTTGGCTCTGTTTTTCATTTCGCTTAACCGAACTTAACGCGGCTAACGCAGCAAAGGCAGCGAGTTGGATGCCTTTTGTCTTGAGTGGATCGTTCAATGGATCGTAATTTTTGAAACCGGTTTTAATATCGGTAACTTGAACGGGCTCTGAAACGCTTACATTATCTAATGCTAAATTTGGACACTTATTATCCCATTGCACAATGCCTTTTTCGTCCTTACAAAAATCAAGAATCTTCTTACTTACCGTCCCGTTATCATCATAAACTTCAATAGTAACTGAGTGGAAACCAGGTGGAACTTCATCTGGAATTTCAATGTTTAAATCTTCTGCTTCAGCTGAAGTAAGCCGGTCGATAACGACTTCGTCTTTACCGAAGGCGCTCGGTAAAACCAGAAAATTCAATAGTAGTAGAAGTAAAACTGAGAGTTTTTTCACTATTTACCTTTCACGTTAATAGTTACTTTTATTTTTTGGCCCGGCTTTAAGCCAGTTACTGTCGTTACTGCCGAATTTTTGGTCGTAGTGGTGACAGGTTTAGTAGTCACTACCGCTTTAGCGGGAACTTTTGCCGCAGCAGCTTCAGCGGCGACTGCTACTTTTGCAGCGACAGTTGCCGTTGCTACCGCCTTTGTTGCTTCAACATTTAGGTTTACGGATTCACTTTTTACCGCAACCGCTTCGGCAGCTTGAACAACAGCTTCTGCTGTTGCTACTTCAGCAACTTTTGCGGTTTGGGCTTGAACCACTGAAGCTTGTTCTACTAATACCGTGGCAACTTCTACACTCTTTTGAGCTGCGGCAACTTGGGCAGTAACTGCTTCAATTTTCTGTTCAATAACTGCTCTTGCAGTTGGATCATTTGCGGCGACTGCTTGTTGTGTTAGAACAACCTTTTCTTCCAGTGCTTTGACTAAAGTTTCGGTGGCCTTTGTCGAAGCTTCGGTTGCAACTATTTTTTCGGCGGCGGCTTTAGCTGCAGCATCGGCTGTAACTTTTGCGGCTGCCGCAGCATCTGCTGCTTGTTTTTGTTCAGTTGCAATTCGAGCTGCAGTATCTGCGGCTAATTTCTTTGCTGTCGCTGCGGCTGCATTTGCGGCGGCTGCATTTGCGATTGCATTTGACGCCGCTTTATCGGCCGCAGCTTTTGCCGCTGCAGCTGCCGCGTTTGCGGCTGCGGAAATTTGTGAAGCTGCAGTTTTAGAAGTTAATGAATTAACTGTTATTACTACTTGTTTGGTTGTGTTTGTTGCGACAGTTTTTGCCACAGTTGCTTGCTGCGCAGCGGTAGCCGCGGCTTTTACGGCAGCTGTCGCATCTGCAATTGCTTTTTGTGCCGTTGTGCTTGCAATAGCTTTTGCTGCGGCTGTCGCTGTGGCACTACTTAACGCGGCCGCTGCATCTATAGCGGCTTTCTGTGCCACTGCTTGGGCATCGGCCGCTGCTTTAGCTTTTGCGGCGGCAACTGCATTAGCGGCATCGGCTGCTGCTTTAGCTAAAGCATCTGCTGTTTGTGCAGCCGCGGCAGCTTTCTGCGCTGCGATAGCTTTTGCGGCATCGATGGCTGCGTTTTGTGCTGCTAGCTGTGCGGCGAGATCAGAGGCAATTTTATCCGCCAACGCTTTTGCAATTGCTACCGCTGCAGCTTTATCTGCTGCGATCTTATCTTCGGCCGCTTTTGCTGCTGCTGCTGCATCTGCTGCATCTGCGGCGGCTTTGTCGGCAATTACTTTATCTGCTGCAGCTTTATCGGCAGCTGCCTTTGCTGCATCCGCCGCGGCTTTTGCTGCGGCCGCAACACAAGTTGCATCACAAACTGGTGCCGGGGTTGCAACCGGTGTTGGAGTAGGTGTTGGAGTTGAAATTGGCGCGGTTGGAGTTGCCGCACTTGATGCTGTGGAAGCGTTTGCAGATGTTCCTGCAGTATTAGTCGCAGTTGAAGTGAATGTGTAAGCAGTTCCATTAGTTAGACCGGTGACAATACAAGAACCAGATGCTCCGGTTACAGTGCAAGTTTTTGTTGCACCGCTTACTTGAGGTGAAGCGGTAACAGTATAAGAAGTAGGTGTCCCACCGCTAGAAGGTGCAACAACGGTAACAGTTACTTGACCATCGCCACCAACCACAGTGGGCGTACCGGTTGTACCTGGGATCGTTACATTAGTTGAATTATTTGTAACTACCTGCGCTGTGAAAGTTGCGGCATCATTACCGGCTGAATCTTGAATTGCGCTTGCATCATTTCCAGAAGTTGGATCGGTATATGAAGCTAGAACTGTCGCACCTTGATCTACTGCAACGGCAAGTGTTAACACCACGGTTGAGCCAGATACAGCAGCCGATGAAACTGTAACAGCAGCTCCGCCGGCGGTAATTACGAAACCCCCTACTGCAGCAGTTGTTGCACTTAAAGTTTCGCTATAGGTCAATGTAAGTGAGGTGCCATTTGCTGCTAAAACTGCACTTACAAACGTTGGTGCTGTTTGATCGGTGGGCGTAACTGAAACCGAAGAAGACGCTGAAGAATCACCAATAGCATTAACCGTTTTCAAGTAAATTGTGTAAGCGGTGCCGTTAGTTAACCCTGGAATCACAACTGGGGATGTCGAATCCACTGGACTCAGCGCTGTGTAATTAGTTCCATCTAATGAATATTTATAATTTGTAATTGGAGAACCACCAGTGCTGCCAGCAGTAAACGAAATAGATGCTGAGCCATCGCCGGCCGCTGCGGATAGAGAAGTAGGCGCTCCTGGCGCGATCCCAGTAATTGCCGCCGTAACTGCGGAGGTGCCAATAACGGATCCGGTTCCATTAGTTGCAGTAACAACTGAGCGAACGAACTTAGTGCCATCTGAATCAGTCAATGTATAGGTTGCCGATGTCGCACCAGAAATTGCAGAACATGTACTTAAATCACTTGCTGACGTACAACGCTCCCATGTGTATGCAAGTGTAGGCGTTGGCGTTCCAGTGAAAGTCACTGCAGAAGTCAGTGTGTTCCCATTAACTAAAGTTCCAGTAGGTGCATTTGTATTCGATACCTGCGGTGCTACCGGAGTTGAAGTTGGTGTTGTTGAAAGTGATGCAGCAGAACTTCCTGAATTACCGCCACTGTTAGTTGCAGTTGCTTTAAATTTGTACGCTGTGCCATTTGTTAGTCCAGTGATAACACATGAACCAGATGCTCCGCTCACGGTACAAGTAACACCTGATAGCGCTGTCACGCCGGATGAATCGTAAGCCTGCACTGTATAAGAAGTAGGTGTGCCACCGGTGTTTGGTGCAACTACAGTTATCGAAACTTGCGTATCGCCAGCAACAGTCGTTGGTGTTCCTGGAGTACCGGGAGTTGCAGGCAAAACTGTAATTTCTCCCGAAGAAACTGCTGATAAATTTCCAGCTGCATCAACCGAATAAGCCTTATATGTGCCAGCGTCTAACCCAGTTGCAGCAAGGTTTGTATTTGTATTCGCAGAAGAAATTGAAACGCTATTCCAAAGCGCATCTAAAGCTCCGGTGATGCTTGCAACCGTAGTTACAGATACGGATGTGTTAACTAAATAGACAGTGCCGTTTTCAGAACTCTGAACTACCGCATTGCTTGAAGTTGCAATCGTTGCACCTATAAGGGTTACGGTTGGCACAACACCATCGATAACAATTTCTTTAGCTCCTGCAATATTATTTGCGCCGGCAGGTAGTGATGTACTAGTTAGCGCATTTCCAGCAATATCTGAAATAGAACCCGCGGATATAGCATTTGCGGTCAAGTCTGATGAGATATCACCGCTTTGAACTGTATAAGTCCCAGTAAGTGTTGTGCCATCGGCGCTTGCAGTTAAGGTCACGGTGCGATCGGTTGAACCAGTTTCAAGCGTTACGGTAAATGTTGAACCTGATTGCACTGATTCTGAAGCGGTCGCCGTAATGGTTACCGCACTTCCTACTTTATAAGTAGCATCTGAACTACTGGATGAAATACTAAGAATTGTTGGAACCGTGGTATCTAAAACATATGCTTGAGTTGCGGTTGTTCCGGTATTGCCTACGGCATCTCGAACTTGAAATTTAATTGAGCTGCTGCCGCTAAGGGTTGCGCTTGCCCACGAGATTGCAGCGCTAGTTACTGATGACGAAATATCGGAATAATTTGCGCCACCATCTAAAGATCCCCACAATGTTTCACCCGAACCGAGTGCGGCGCTAAGGGTTCCAGTAATGGTTTGTGATGCAGTTTTAGTTGTGAAATCTGAAGCAGAACTTCCAGTATCGGCAGAAATATGAATTCCGCTAATGGTTTGAGTCGGAGCCGTGGTGTCGATAACGATTGCACTCGTGCCTGCAATGTTGTTGCTTCCAGATGGAACAGTTGTTGAAGTCATTGCGTTGCCCGCTGCATCAGTTGGAGCGCTCGTTAGTGCGTAGGAACTAACCGTCAGATCTGCGCTAGTTACTCCAGCTCCCACTGTGTAAGTTCCAGTTAAAGTTGTTCCGCTTGAAGCATGAGTTAATAAAACAGTTTCACCGGTATCTAATGTCACTGTAATTTGTGCTGCTGTGGTGGCAGCCTCACTCAATGTTGCCGTAATATTTATCGTAGATCCCGTTTTATAAGTTCCATTTGTTGTGGTTGATGTAAAGCTGCTGACTGTCGGCGGAGTTAAATCCGAAGGTGTTGCGCTAGATGAAGATGCTGAAGCGCTAGATGTACCTGTGCCATTTGTTGCTGTAGAAGAGAATGTATATGCAGTTCCGTTTGTTAGGCCAGTTACTACACAAGACCCAGACGCCCCTGAAACGGTACATGTTTTAGTTACACCACCAACTTGAGGGGATGCAGTTACTGTGTAAGAAGTTGGCGTGCCGCCACTTCCTGGTGCTGAAACGGTAACAGTTACTTGACCATCGCCTGCTACTGCGGTCGGAGTACCTGGAGTCCCAGGCGTCGCACCAGAAATTTGCGCCGTCAAATCTGAAGTCCCGGTAGCAGAACTAGTAACTGGGCTAACTGTGCTTGATCCAACAACTACTGACCTAACGTAAAGTCCAACATCATCAGCGCCAAGTGAATACGTTGATGATGTTGCACCAGAGATTGTTGTGCAATTAAATGGAGAAGTTGCGGATGTGCAACGTTCCCATGTATATGTTAAAGAAGTCGCTACGGCTTGTGCTGAAAATGAGACTTGCGAAGTTAATGTTGAACCAATTGAAGTACTTCCACTTGGCGCTGTTGTGGCAGATACGGTTGGAGTAAAAGACCTAGTCGCTGAAATAGATCCACAAGAACTGTTATGTGCAACAGAGCTAGCTCCAGAGGAATTTACTGCTCTTGTATACGGCGCAAACGTACTTGAGTACCAACTTGTTACTGTATATGAACCACTATTACCGGACGCGCCTGAAATTGTGGAAAAGTTTGTGCCGTCATACGAATATTCCCAACTAGTTATTGTGCCGCCGCCATTGCTAGAAGCTGAAAAACTTACCGTTGCGCTAGAACCGCATGATGTTGAATTAGATAGACCGCTTGGCACGCCAATGTAAGTAAAACTATTAGAAAGTGTGCTGGTTAAAGCGCTCGGATTAGTCAAAACAACGCTTTTTAAACCAGACCCGGAGGGGGAAGTACAAGAAACTGATGAAGATGAAATAAATGAAACCGAAGTACAGCTAGTACCACCAATAGTTATGGTTGCGCCCGATACAAAATCAGATCCAGCAAGTGTTACGGAAGTTCCTCCAGCAGTAGTGCCAAAAGTAGGCGTAATGCTGCTTAAAGTTGGCGGTACTGCGTAGGTAAAGGAAGCAGAGAGCGTTGATGAAAGTCCACTTTGAGTTACAACGATATCTTTAGCACCCGCAGTTCCGGATGGTGTCGTGCATCGGATTTGTGTACTGCCACTGAGTGTAGGTGAAACACAAGTGTTTCCATCTACAGAAACTGTATAGCTGCCGGAATAATTAGAACCGCTGATCGTGATCAAGGTTCCGCCAACAGTTGTGCCGCTAGTTGGTGATACAGATGTAATTGCAGGGGTATATGTGTAGCCACTAGTAAGCGTTCCAGTTAACGCATTTGGATTGGTTACAACAATATTTTTCGCCCCAATAGTTCCGGATGGCGTTGTGCAGGTAATTGATGTTGAAGAATTGAAAACAACCGATGTGCAGGTGGAACTATTAACGGTAACTGTCGCCCCAGATACAAAATCTGTACCGGTTAAAGTTATAGATGTTCCGCCGGCACCATTTCCCGAATTTGGTGAAACGCTTGTTATTGTTGGAGGAGTTGAATACGTAAATGCTCCAACCAAGGTGGAGCTGCCTTCTCCGGTGCGAGTTACGACTATATCTTTTGCTCCCACGGTTCCTGCTGGAGTTGTACAATTAAGCTCTGTTGCATATTGAGTAATTGATGTGCAATTTGCGCCGCCGACAGTGATAGTAGTTGTTAGAACTGTTGGAAAACTTCCATATATCTTAATTGCAGTGCCGCCAGCTGTAGAGCCCCCAGTTGGTGAGACACTAGTTAATGTTGGATTTGCCACAGCAGAATCCGAGAATATTATTTGTGTAGGTACTAGAACACTAAAACTTAAAAGTGATGCCGAAATTGAAAGTGAAATTAATTTTTTGGTTCCAGTTTTAATATCGGTACGCAAAAGATTGAATTTCACATTTACCTCGTAAATTCTTCTTTGGGGTGAGAAATTAAAGGATAAAGTGGAGGTAGTAGATGAGTTCACCAAAACGTAGTAAATGGGGCAATATCACCCTTAAAAATCGCCTTCAAAATGGCGTATCCTGCATTCATGAGTAGTGCTACCTTCAATAAAAGCCCAGAGCAACAAGCTGCTGAAGATAAGGAGAAAGGTTTGCGAACCCACGACATCCCAACTCCCGAAGCGCTAACTGAATTTATGAAAAAAGGGTGGGCGGAATCACCGCTAACCGGAATTACACCTTCTCGTGCAATCACGTTTTGCAAAGTTCGTCGAGAGAATCTTTCTAAGAAATTTACTGGCGTGCGATTAGTATTTCCTTCTGGTTCGTTAAAAGTAAGAAGTAATGATTCTGACTATCGATTCCGTGCACACTCTGCTTATTCTTGGCTAACCGGAATAACAGCAAGTGATGCGGTTCCAGATTCTGTTCTAGTTATGGAACCAAATGCATCTGGGCACGATGCTCTTCTATTTATTCACCCTCGATCACCTCGCAACACTGATGAGTTCTACCGAAATTCTAAACATGGTGAATTTTGGATTGGTCGCCGAATGACTTTAGAAGAAACAGAGAAAATGTATGACATTAAAGTTGTGCAAATAGAAAGTATCGCTGAGTTCTTAGGTGATAAGACGGAAACTTTAGTAGTGCGCGAGCAAGATGCAAATATAGATAAGTTAATCCTGGCGAACACTCGTGAAGAAGAGTTTTTAAATGTGCTTTCAATGAGCCGTATGGTTAAAGATCAATATGAAATCGATGAAATGCAGAAAGCAATCGATGCAACTGCGCGTGGATTTTCTGACATGGTTCGAGTTTTCCCCGCAGCTACCGCAACACCACGAGGCGAGCGCGTAATTGAAGGTGCTTTCTTTGGCCGTGCTCGACTTGAAGGTAACGACATTGGTTATGACAGCATTGTTGCTGCCGGATCACATGCTTGCGTACTGCATTGGATTAAAAACGATGGCGATGTGAAGCCAGGCCAGATGATCTTGATTGATGCTGGCGTTGAAGTTGAATCTCACTACACCGCAGATATCACACGTACTTTGCCAGTGACTGGCAAATTTACCGCGGCCCAAAAGCAGATTTATATGATCGTTTATCGAGCACAACAAGCGGGAATCGCGGCAGTAAAGCCCGGTAATAGATTTAAGGACTTCCATGCTGCTTGTATGGAAGAAATTGCAAAAGGCGCTGCTGAATTAGGCGTCTTACCGATGTCGCCTGAAGAATCTTTAAAACCTGAAAATGGTTTGCATCGCAGATGGATGTTCCATGGTTCTGGTCATCATCTTGGAATCGACGTGCATGATTGTGCGCAAGCTCGTAAAGATCAATATGCAGATGCAATTCTAGAACCAGGAATGATTCTTACCGTTGAACCTGGTTTCTACATCCAACCTGATGACGAACTATTTCCACCTGAGTTCCGTGGTGTTGGAGTTCGCATTGAAGATGATGTTGTTGTTACTGAAACTGGATGTCGCGTTATGAGTAGTGGGCTACCAAGACATCCTGATGAAATTGAAGCTTGGATGGCTAAGTTACTTAATTAGCCAATAATTTTTTCGGTACCAACTAAAACCCCAACACACGTGTGATCGTTTGCTGGATCAGAAGCGACCACGGTTACTACACCGTTACTAGTTGTCATAGTTACAGTTGCGCCGGAAATATCAGAAACTTTCTTGTTTAGACAGAAATTCATCACTGAAATATCAGTTGCGGTTGCGCCTTTAACTGTCCAAGTTAGTAATCGGTTAGGTGAACCGCCCGAGGATGGGCCGCCTGTAACAGAGGCAATCTGATAAGAATTTGTAATTCGTTTTGTAAAAATCATTACGCCTCCGCCGCGATCATCAAAGCCACCCATTGCAAAGAGTTCGGTGCCATCGGCTAAATCTAAGCGTTCTGGATCTCCCGCCTTTGGATATGTAATCGCCTCACCATATGTAGTGCCGTCACCAATCTTTGTTTCAACACCTCTACCGCCAGGCCACATCCATTCAACTTTTCCCGATTTATTCATATAAATATTTGGGTTAGTTTCGACATCGATAGTGCCGCCATAGGATCTACTTTGTACCGGAGTCCAGGTTTTCCCATCAGGAGATGTCGCAACGCATACCCAGCGTGCGAAATCAGGGCCAGTATTGCCAATACCAAAGCCTTGAGCGTGCAATAGCCAAGTTCCATCTGCTAGTTTCACAATGGCTGGATCGCCGAGCGGACCAAACGCAACACCTGATGTGGTCAAACATTTATTTACATCTAACCCAGCAACAGAAATTTCAGTGAAGCTTAGTCCATCAGAAGATTCTGCGTAGTACATATAATCTTTTCCAGGAGCATGAGACCAGCCCCATGCTTGGTATCCACCACCAGTTTTTGGTAAAACTTCTACAGGTGAGGTGACTTGCATTCGCACACCAGATTCAATAGTCCAAGTTTTTCCGCCATCTTTAGAAATAGCCGAATGAATATAATTATCAAAACCAGTTAATTTAGCTTGGGTGTCATTTCCATTCTTAAAATAAACTCGAATATCTCCGGTGCTAGTTTGAACTAACGCAGCATCTGAAACGTTTCCGAGACCATTGCCACTATTAATGACACTTAAATATCCCCAAGGTGTTACCTCGGTAGTTGAAGAATTATTTGAAGTTCCAGATCCCGATGGTCCCGATCCTGCATATGGTTGCCACTTAGCGCTAGTGCAAATCATTTGGCCGCCATTTAACGGTTGGATGTCGCCCTCTTTGGAACATTTACCATTTGGTGAGACAACATCCGCAGCGCTTGGTGATGGTGAAGGCGCGGCTGATGGAGTTGCACTAGCTGATGGAGAGGGAGTTGGGGTCGCACTCTGAGTCGGGCTCGGTGTTGGTGAAGGAGTAGGTGTTGGTGAAGGAGTAGGTGTTGGCGTAACTGGAGTTGAAGCTGGTTTAGGAATTGTTACACCTTTATCCCAAACTAATTTCTTGCCAGATTTAATACAAGTAAAAAGCTTGCCGCTAGCAGTTGCTGTTAGCCCAGCTTTGGTGCAAGTTGCGCCAGCTTTAGGAGTTGCCGCAATTGCTGGAGTTGTTAATCCAAAAACTAGCAAAGAGAGCATGGATAGCAAGGTTGGTATTGATTTAGAGGCCATCCGCATTGGTGTAATTTAATTTCAAAATTACTTTAAGTCAACGTTTTGGCTTTTAAAAACTGGCTCCAAGAGCTGCCGCGCCAAATCCAAGGAAGAGGTTTAACCCGAGGTTAGCCAAGAACTTTCGCTTTTCACCTTGAGTTAACTCTTGATCTAGCTCCAACGCTAGCGCTGACCATGTTGTAAACGCACCACAAAATCCCATGCCAAGGAATGCGCTATTGCTTTGATCACTTACTAAGAAAATTGGTAGTAGGAATGAACCAACAACATTTACAACTAATACCCCAGTAAAGAATTGTGATTTAGATTGGAATAATCGGACAATTAGAAATCTAAGTGGCGCTCCGATTGCGGAACCGAAAACAAATAGCAGTGATCTCATTTTTTAGCCTTCGGCCGCAGTACTGTAAGTACTAACATGCTTATTACCAACATTGCCGTTACATAAATACTGGAAGTAACGATTGATTCTTCAGTTGAAATCAGAGCCAGCGAAGAGAATGTAGTAAAGCCGCCAGCAAACCCAGTTATCCAAAATAATTGTTTTGCCTCGGTCGCCTTCATGCGATAAGCAGCTACTCCGGCTACTAATACGCCAAGAATGTTTACTATGAATACACCAATTAATGAACTGCCTACTATTTCGATTGTTTGCCATCTTGATACGGAACCAACTACCCCGCCAAGCGAGACAATAAGTAGATTGATTAAAATGTTAACGCTTCTTAATTATTTTTCGGGAAAACGCTACCCAAACTGCAAGAGTTAAACCCGCCCAACGAAGCGCAAGTTTCATTCCATGCCTTCGCGTTTGCGAATCTTGGATCCCAACCATCGAATTGGATCGTACTTATTATCTACAACTCGCTCTTTCATAGGAATGATCGCGTTATCGGTGATGCGGATATGTTCTGGGCAAACCTCAGTACAGCATTTTGTAATGTTGCACATTCCTAGGCCGTGTTCTTCTTGTGCGGTGCGTTTACGGTTTCGTAACCGATCAAGTGGATGCATATCTAGCTCTGCAATTCGGATAAAGAATCTTGGGCCGGCGAAAGATTTCTTATTCTCTTCGTGGTCACGGATTACATGGCAAGTATCTTGGCAAAGGAAACATTCAATACATTTGCGGAATTCTTGGCTACGTTCCACATCGATTTGCGCCATACGTGCTTCGCCAGGTTTTAACTCTGTTGGGTGCTCGTATGCTGGAATTTCCATAGCTTTCTTGTAATTAAAGGAAACGTCGGTTACTAAATCTTTAATGACTGGGAATGCGCGTAGCGGTGTGACTGTGATGGTTTCATCATCGCCATAAGCAGCTACTTGAGTCATACATGCAAGGCGTGGTTTTCCATTGATCTCCATAGAGCAAGATCCACATTTACCAGCTTTGCAATTCCAGCGAACTGCAAGATCGCCCATCTGGGTGGCTTGTACGCGATGAATAACATCTAGCACCACTTCACCCTCGTTGGCATCTACAACAACATCTTGTAATCCACCGTTATCTGCATCGCCGCGCCAGATTCGAAGTTTTAATTTGCGAGCCATTATTTGGAACCGCCTTTCGCAATTTCTTCAGTCGTCATGTACTTCTCAAGTTCATGAACGTCGAAAAGATCGAATAGTTCTTTAGGGATCGCAGGAAGTGCTTGCTCGCGAACATTTACTTTGTTACCGTCAAAACTTGAGATGTGGTTTACCTGGCGCCATTTGCTGTTCATGCCAGGGAAATCATCACGAGTATGTCCGCCGCGAGATTCTTCCCGCTTAATTGCTGATTTTGCAGTGCTTTCGGCAACTAACAACATATTGTCTAAATCAAAAGCCAGATGGAAGCCAGGATTAAACTTGCGGCCGCCACTAACTGAAACGTTCGCACTTCGCTTACGAATTCCGGCAATTTTTTCAATTGCATTTTTTAATTCTTCGCCGGTACGGATAATTCCAACTAAGTTATGAGTTACTTCTTGTAATTCGGCATGTAATGAATATGAATTCTCACCACCGCTTCGGCTAAATGGCGCTTCGATTCTTTCCGCTGCAGCTTTTATTGATGATTCGCTAACTGGATTAGCCCCGCTCTTCTTTACATATTCGGATGCACCCATTCCGGCACGACGGCCAAATACCAAAAGATCAGAGAGAGAATTACCGCCGAGTCGATTTGAACCGTGCATTCCTCCGGCAACTTCACCCGCAGCGAATAAACCTGGAACTCCAACGGCAGCCGCGGTGTCTGGTTCAACTTCAACACCACCCATTACGTAATGACAGGTTGGACCAACCTCCATCGCCTCTTTAGTTATATCTACACCAGCTAATTCATAGAACTGATGCCACATGGAAGGAAGACGTTTCTTAATTATCTCGGCTGAAATTCGTTTTGAAACATCAAGGAATACGCCACCGTGTTCGCTGCCGCGACCGGCTTTTACTTCAGAGTTGATTGCGCGTGCTACTTCATCGCGCGGTAATAATTCTGGTGGACGGCGGTTATTATCTTGATCGATATACCAACGATCTGCTTCCGCCTCATTATCAGCATATTTATCTTTAAAAACATCCGGAATGTACTTAAACATAAATCGTTCACCAAGATTGTTAGTGAGAATTCCGCCTTCGCCGCGAACTGATTCCGTAACTAAAATTCCTCGAACTGATGGCGGCCAAACCATCCCGGTCGGATGGAATTGCAAAAATTCCATATCAACTAAATTAGCGCCGGCTTTAAGGGCAAGTGCATGGCCATCGCCAGTGCCTTCCCATGAGTTAGACGTAATCTTAAAAGTTTTACCAACACCACCTGTTGCGATAATTACTGCAGGTGCTTCAAATAAAACTTCCTCGCCGTTTTCACGCCAGTATCCATAAACGCCAGCAACTTTCCCGTTCTCTTTAATAATTTCGGTAATAGTTAACTCAGCAAAAACCTTAATGTGGCTTTCCATGTCGCCATAATCCCGGCCATCTTTTTGTTGTAGTGCAACAATCTTCTGTTGCATGGTGCGAATTAATTCAAGACCGGTGCGGTCGCCGACATGTGCCAGACGTGGGAATTCATGACCACCGAAATTACGTTGTGAAATTTTTCCTTCTTTGGTGCGGTCGAATAACGCACCCCAAGTTTCTAACTCCCAGATTCGATCTGGTGATTCTTTGGCGTGTAGTTCTGCCATTCGATAATGGTTTAGAAATTTTCCACCGCGCATTGTGTCGCGAAAGTGCACCATCCAGTTGTCGCCAGAATTCACGTTACCCATTGATGCAGCGGCGCCGCCTTCAGCCATGACCGTATGGGCTTTACCGAATAACGACTTACAAATAATCGCAACTTTTAAGCCAGCTTCGCGCGCTTCTACTGCGGCTCGAAGACCAGCTCCGCCTGCACCGATTACAACTACATCGTATTTATATCGCTCAAGATTAGCCATGATCGCTCTCTTTAAAAGAAATAAAAATTTGTCCAGGCGCCCGATGCAACAGCGCGAATGTAAATGTCGGCAAATGCCACACCAAATAATGAAATCCAAGCAAATGTTGGGTGTTTATGATTTAAAACTGAAACCCAACTCCAAAGCTTGTAGCGCACTGGGTGTTTGGAGAAATGTCGCAATCTGCCGCCAAGTGTGTGGCGACATGTATGGCAAGAAAGTGAATAAAGCCAAAGTAGAACTGCGTTGTTTAGTAAAACTAAAGTTCCAACGCTCATGTGACCCCACTCGCCTTCCGCATTTTTAAATGCAAGAACTGCGTCAATAGAGAGAAGTACGTTGAAAACTAAACCTGCATAAAAAAACCAGCGATGACCGTTCTGCAGAATAAGCGGGGCGCGAGTTTCACCAGTGTATTTTGAATGAGGTTCTGCAACTGCACAGGCAGGTGGTGACATCCAAAATGCTCGGTAATAAGCCTTTCGGTAGTAATAACAAGTCATACGGAAACCAAGTGGAAAAATCAAAATAAATAAAGATGGTGAAATTCCAATACCAAAATATTTATTATTAAAAGGTTGACCTAATAATGAAGAACCTTCTATACATGAACTTGAAAGGCATGGTGAATAAAAAGGCGAGACTAAAGGTTCTGCAAAATAATATTTATTTTCAAAGGCTCGGAAAGTTGCATAAATTACAAAACTAAAAAGTACCCCAAATGTAATTGCTGGCTGTAACCACCATCGATCGGTTCGAAGCGTGCGTTCTTTAATGGCTGCGCGCGATTGGGAAAATACGCCAGTCTCCATAGCTACGACTCCTCATTCCAGCCCTAAAAATCCCTGAGACCAGTTTCCTATTCTCATCAAGATAGCGCTAGGTTAATTGAGCGTATTTACTTATGAAATCAAGCACACGACTGATAACACTTAAAAAATGGCGGAGGGCGTGGGATTTGAACCCACGAAACTTTCGTTTGCCGGTTTTCAAGACCGGTGCACTCGGCCGCTATGCGAGCCCTCCGTGGAGAAACTTACCTTCTAAGGGAGGCTCTTCAAAATTACGCGGGCAGTTCTAGTAATTCCTCAATAATTATTGCGACGCCATCGTCTTGATGTGGCAACGCAACTGACTTTGCATATTTCCGGGCGTCCGGATGTCCATCAGCCATTGCCCAAGATCTGCTTGTCCACGAGAGCATCGAGAAGTCATTTGGGTTGTCACCGAATGAAACGCAATCGTCGGCAGTCAAACCTAATCGCCCAGCAATTTTTGCAAGCGTCGCACCTTTACTTACACCAAGCGCGGAAATTTCTAAGAGGGATTCTTTTGGGTTTGAATGTGTGACGTTTACTAAATCTCCAACTATTTTAGTTGCAATCTCTAGCATCTCGTCAGAGGTAAATTCGTAATCAGAGCATCGTGCCAACATCTTCATCATCGGCTCAGTCATTGCCTCTTCAATTTTAGTTACACCTTTATTATCTATACCAACATCCCACCTCGGAACATATCCAACTTCGCGATGAAAATTATCGTGAGTTTCAATAGCAAATGAAATGGGTGGAATCACTTTTCGTAGTCGTTTAACTGTTTCTATCTGTGCAGCGATTGGTATTAACCACTCTTCTAATACTTTATGGTTTTGAATATCAAAAAGCAGCGCACCGTTCCCGCAAATTCCAGTTCCGAATCCGAATGCTTCTTTAATCTCAGGCATCCAACGTGGTGGTCTTCCAGTCACAAAATAAATGTGCACGCCCATATCGTGAGCTCGCCGGAAAGCTTTAATAGTTCTTTCGGTGATAGCACCGTAATGCGCAACTATCGTGCCATCTAAATCAGTTGCTATTAATTTGGGTCTCTTTTTCAAACCACTCAATTTTTCACCGGAGTGAATAACTCTGTTCCTAAGAATGGTTGTAACGCTTTAGGAATTCTTACTGAACCATCTGACTGTTGGTGGTTCTCAAGTATTGCCACAATCATCCGAGGAATCGCAACTAGCGTGCCATTTAGCGTAGCTATTGGTTTAGTACCGTCGTTATCTTTCATTCGAATATTTAAGCGGCGGGCTTGGAATTCAGTGCAATTAGAAGTTGAAGTTACTTCGCGATAAGTACCTTGAGTTGGGATCCAAGCTTCGCAATCAAATTTTCGTGCTGCGCTTGATCCCAGATCTCTTGACGCAACATCAATTACTCGAAATGGTATTTCCATTGCGTTAAGAAAATCTTTCTCCCATTGCAGGATTCTTAAATGTTCCGCTTCGGCATCTTCTGGTTTGCAGAATGAGAACATTTCAACTTTATCAAATTGATGAACCCGGATAATGCCACGGGTATCTTTGCCGTATGTACCAGCTTCGCGGCGGAAACATGATGAGTAACCGCTATATCGAAGTGGGAGTTTATTTGCATCCAGTACTTCATCCATATGGTACGCAGCAAGTGGGACTTCACTTGTCCCAACTAAATAAAAATCATCTTCTTTTAAATGGAATACGTTCTCTGCTGCTTGTCCTAGAAAACCAGTTCCTTCCATTGCTGCTGGTTTAACAAGAACTGGTGGAATGACCGGAATAAATCCATTTTTATTGGCACTTGCAATTGCATAATTAACTAGAGCAAATTCCAACATTGCACCCACGCCAGTTAAATAATAGAAACGAGAACCAGATACTTTTGCACCGCGTTCTACATCTATCGCGCCTAATATTTTTCCTAATTCAACATGGTCTTTTGCTTCGAAACCTTCTTTTTTGAAATCTCGTGGTGTGCCAATTTTTTCAATTACTTTGAAATCAGCTTCGCCTCCGACTGGCGCGAGCGGATCGATAAAATTAGATAAACCCATAAGGGTTTCTTTAGCTTTAACTTCCGCCGTGTTTTTTAAGGCTTCGGCGTTCTTAACCGCCACAGAGAGAGTTTTAGCTTTCTCGAGTAGTGCTGACTTTTCATCGCCTTTTGATGCAGCCACTGATTTCGAAATAGTGTTCTGTTCCGCTCTAAGTACTTCGAATTCAGTTAGGGCCGCACGTCGCAGATCATCTGTAGCAATTACTTCATCTACTAGATCTGGGTTTTCACCACGGGCGCTCTGAGATTTCTTCATTATCTCTGGGTTTTCGCGGAGTACCTTCAGATCAATCATGTTATGAGCCTACCTATTAAATCTTTTTTCCTTGGCGAACTTCGGTCAACCATGCCGAAGCGCTTTGAAAAGATTTATCTGTTGTGGATTTTGTTGTAGTTGGAGAAATTTTATCCGCACGCGGATATGAACCCAAGAATCTAACATCTTCACAAATTCGTCGCAGCCCCATAAGTACATCACCAACGCGTTCTTCGTTGATATGTCCTTCGGCATCAATTATGAAGTGATAACTACCAAGTTCGCGTCCAGTTGGACGAGATTGAATAAAAGTTAAATTTACTCCTCGTACCGAGAATTCAGTAAGAATTTCAAGAAGAGCGCCGGCATGATCTGCGCCGATAAATGCTGCGAGCGAAGTCCTGTCATACCCAGTTTGTTTTGGAATTTTTCCTGGTTTGCCGACTAGAACAAAACGAGTAACCGCTGCTGTGTTATCGCCGATGTCATCGGAAATAATCTCCAAACCGTAATGAGACGCTGCGAATGGAGCGGCGATTGCTGCATCGTAATTACCAGTTGTTAAACCTTCTGCTGCTGCCGCGGTAGAAGCGGTTGTGATTACTTCAACACCTGGCATCTCTTTCGCAATATATGCACGGCATTGCGCTTCTGCATGTGGATGTGTCGCAACTGAATTAATTTTCTTTCCTTTATTTCCAGCTAACACCATTAAGGAAAATGTAACCGGCAGTGTCGTCTCTTCTAATATAACTAGTGGATCGCCGATTGCTAATTCATCAAGAGTCCGAGCGACCACACCTTCAACTGAATTTTCAATTGGGACTAACGCCAATTCAGCCTTGCCGCCTCTTACCGCGTCTAGAGCTGCCGTGACATTTGCACATGGAATTAATTCATCATCGGTTGTGGTGATTTTTTTTAGCGCGGCCTCGGTAAACGTTCCGGCCGGACCGAGGTAGGCATACTTACTCATTGGTTAAGAATAGCCGAGCACATTCTTCGCTCGTGCCGGATTATCTGTAATGATCCCGGCAACGCCATTCCTCGCGCAGAATTCCATATCTTCGGGTTCATTCACTGTCCATACATAGATTTTCTTCTCGCGTTTATGCAAAATGTCTATTAATTCTGGTTTTTTAATTAAAAGTTTTATATGAACTCCATAAATTTCAGCCGGGACATATTTTATAAGCGGTGCTTGCGCTACCAGGAATACTGGAGTGAATTTTCTAGTTAGCGCGACCCTTCTAGTTGCAAAATAGGAAAATGACATTATATTTATATTTATTCCGCTTTTTTTAATATCTTGTTTTCGTTTTTTAAGTTCTGCTAAAACTTTTTTCTCAATTAACCCTCTTGTTGGTACCGGATGTTTGGTTTCTACTAATAGATCCCGACCAGAGTCGATTGAGATTTGTAATAACTCTGAGAATGTAATCGGTCTGCCTGTATTTCCTTCGTCATTAATTTCAAGTTTTAAAATCTGCTTCATCGGCGTTTTCGCGATCAACCATTGTTTATCCGTCAGGCGATTGGTGTCGTCGTCGTGCCAGCAGATAATTTCATTGTCGCTTGTAAGTTGCACATCGCATTCAAACCCGTCAGCGTTCTGTGAAATAGCGCCGGTGTAACTTTCATAAGATTGCTCCGCAAAATCATCACTTGCGCCGCGGTGGGCAAATATTTTTGGTCGCATGTGGGTGGGTTAGACGCTAGAAACCCTAGCTTCAGTTCCTATCTTTAAGTGGTCGCGTTAGGCTATTCGTATTAAGACTTCCCATAATGTAACTCTACTAATAGAAGCGGGAGAAAGTTTTGCGTAAATTCTTCTTCTCCCCTGTTCTGGGTAGATCCGAACTTGGTTTAGTCCGTGAAGGTAATGAAGATTCGGGCTTTATCTCTACTGATTTAATTGCGGTAGCGGACGGCATGGGTGGCCATGTTGGCGGAGAAGTAGCTTCTAAAACCGCCATTAAAACTTTATCGAAATTGCAACACTTATTAGATACTTCTGAAATTGATTTAGACTCTAAAGAAGATTTGTATTTGAATATGGTTCATGAGATGGATAGTGAAATCTCCTCCGTTTCTGCATTGAATTCCGATTTAAATGGAATGGGAACAACTATTACCGCACTAGCTATTCTCGAAAAGAACGTTTCTTTACTTCATGTTGGTGATTCTCGTTGTTACCGCATTCGTTCTGGAAAAATTGAGCAAATTAGTACTGACCACACATTGGTCCAAGAGTTGTTAACTCAGGGCCGGATTACCCATGACGAGATTGCAGATCATCCGCAACGCTCGATGTTGACCCAGGCCTTAATGGGAAATGAAAATATCCAGCCAGTTCTGATTGAGTACCCAGCTGTTAATGGAGATATTTACTTACTATGTAGCGATGGACTTTCGGGCGTGCTTTCGGATTTAGAAATTTTAAATATTGTTAAGAAAAACTCCTTAGAGGATGCTGTGGGTTTGTTAATTGATGGTGCGTACCAGAACGGCGCACCAGATAATGTGACAGTGATACTTGCTCAAGTTAGCGAAGATGGCGTTGAATTTGACGCGAAATTTATTGGAGCTGCCAATGAATAAGAAATTACTTGGTGGTCGTTATGAACTCGGTGAAATGATCGGCACGGGCGGTATGGCAGATGTATATATCGCTGAAGATAAGCGGTTATCTAGACAAGTTGCTGTAAAAATATTACGCAGCGATTTGGCGCGCGATCCTTCCTTTATTGCGAGGTTTAAGAAAGAGGCGCTAGCCGCAGCTGGTTTAAACCATCCCGGAATTGTTTCGGTTTTTGACTCGGGAGAAGAGCAAGGTGAAAGCGCAAACACTTCGTACATAGTTATGGAGTACGTAAAGGGCCATACGTTACGAGCTATTTTGCATAACGGAGATCGACTTTCATTTGATCGAGCTATCGAAATTACTGAAGGAATCTTGGCGGCTTTAGATTATTCACACCAGCACGGCATTATTCACCGCGATATAAAGCCAGGAAATATCATGGTTACTAAATCCGGCGCTGTAAAAGTGATGGATTTTGGAATTGCCCGCGCATTAGATGATGTAGGCGCAACAATGACTAGTACTTGGAATGTTGTTGGAACTGCGCAATATCTCTCGCCAGAACAAGCAATTGGAGATCAAGCAGATTCACGTAGTGATTTATATTCAGTTGGCTGTCTTTTTTATGAATTAATTTCTGGTAAGCCACCATTTACTGGAGATACACCGGTAGCAATTGCTTACCAACATGTCTCAGGTGTAGTTACTCCTGCAACACAATTACAACCAACTTTAAATTCGATGGTCGACAACTTTATTTCAGTTGCGCTAGCAAAGAGCCCAGATGATCGTTATCAAAACGCCATTGCGATGCTTGATGATTTGAAACGTTTAGCTCGCGGTGAAGCAATCACTCGAGAAATCCCAAGAATTAAAAAGCCCACAAAGAGATTAAAAATGGCTGCACTTCTTTCTGTAGTCTTATTGGGATTAGGTGTTGTGGCGAATTTTACAATTTTTTCCAAAACTGATTCGAAACTCAGCGCCGGTCTGCCAAATGTAGTGGGTTTGACTGAAACACAAGCGCGCGAATTATTGGTTGGTTTCACAATCACAATAAACAGAGCCCGCGATCCAAGAATTCCAATAGATCGAGTTGTTTCTCAACTTCCACTTGCAACTTCTAAAGTATCTTCCGGAAGTAGCGTTACTTTGACGCTTTCCGACGGACCAGGAGATGCCACTGTCCCAGTCGGGCTAATCGGTATTTCATTAGAAGAGGCGCGGATTCTTTTAGTCCAATCTGGTTTGGTTATTTTGCGAACAAACCCGGTTGATTCCGAACAAGTACCTGGGACTGTATTGGTGGTAACTCCGCAATCCGGAGAGACAGTTAGAGCTGGAAGTGGCGTAGTTCTTGATATCGCAAGTGGGAACGTGCAAGTCCCAACTTTGATTGGCGTTAGTGAGATACAAGCCCGCACTTTATTAATCCAAGCCGGCTTCTTGGTGAAAATAGTTGATGCTATTGATGCAACTCAGCCAGTCGGAATTGTATTGGCGCAAGCACCAGATGGTGGTTCAGTAAAAACTATTGGTAGCTCCGTAACAATTACTATTAATAGGGCAGCTACTAATTAACCTCTAATTACAATCGGATTAAAACCTTCTGATTTTTTTCGCGCATCGCGATCTCCGCATTGCACTAGCCAGTTTCCTAATATTTGATATCCGTGTTCAGTTAAAATCGCCTCGGGATGAAATTGCAATCCCTCTATCGGTAAGGTTTTATGTTTGATTGACATAATAATTCCCGATTCACTTTTTCCAGTAACTTCTAACTCTTTTGGGATTGAGCTATTTTTAATAATGAGTGAGTGGTATCTAGTCGCAGTAAGTGGTGAAGCTATCTGATTTAGCACGCCGCGGTTATCGTGCGTCACTTGCGAAGTTTTTCCGTGCAATAACTCAGGAGCGTGTTCTACTGTTGCACCAAAAGCAACACCGATTGCTTGGTGACCTAAACAAATACCAAGAAGTGGTTTATTTAATTCTGCGCATTTCTTTACCACTTCGATACTTGCTCCGGCCTCTTCTGGAGTTCCAGGGCCTGGCGAAATTAAGACTCCGTTGTAATTTTCGATTTCAGATATATTTATTTGATCGTTGTTTAACACCGTGCAATCCGCACCTAAACGCTTTAGGTAGTCGACTAGGTTAAATACAAATGAGTCAAAGTTATTTACAACCAAGATCTTCATTTGCACCCTTTCTGGCTATTTCTAACTACTACCGCTACCCAAATCTAAAGATTGGGGTGTAATCTGACCCTATGCCTACATCAAAAGTCCGCAAGAAGAAGAAAGATAACTACATCCCTGCAGAGATATTGGAGCAGGAATCCGGCCCGGTAGAAAGTCCAGCTTGGTTAGCCCCAGTTATGGTCGCTGCCTTCCTTCTCGGTCTGCTCTGGATTGTGGTCTTCTACATCTCACAGACCGCCTATCCAATCCCAAATATTGGTGCTTGGAATATGTTGGTCGGTTTTGCTTTTATTGGCGTGGGCTTCTCACTCGCCACTAAATGGCGTTAATACCTATTTATTAATTACACCATTGTAATTCTCCACAGTGTGGATAAAGCTGTGTATAACTTTTAGCGCTCTCTGGTTCTCTGTAAAACCCAAGTAACTGCCGCGCCGCCAAGTAAGCCGCCTAAATGTGCGTGCCAATCAATTCCGCTCATTATAAAACCGAGGGCGAAATTAATCGCGACAATTGTTCCAATGCTTCGGAAATCTACACCCATCCGTTTCCCACCAACAGCGAGTGCACCAAATAATCCGAAGATCGCTCCGGAAGCGCCAATTGAATACACGTATGGTGGATTGAAAGTTAGTGAAGCTAATGAAGCTGCGATTAGTGAGCCGATAAAGATTGTGAGATACCGACCTTTGCCGAAAAAAGCTTCGACCGGTGTGCCGAGCAAGTGGAGCGAGTAAAGGTTAAATCCTAAATGAAGTAGCCCACCATGCAATAGCGCTACTGTGAGAATTCGGTAGTACTCACCATTGATAACTGGATCTTTAGCTAATAAAAGCGCGGATTCATATCCGGGGATAATCATTTGCAATAAATAACTGCCGGCAATTATTACCAGAATTAAATTTGTTAATGAATCTGTTGCAAACCGTTTCACGTTATTAAATAAGAAATAATTAACTTAGCGAAACAGAATTAATTTTTACCGCTTCAATTGGTCGATCTTGTGCTCCGGTAGCGGTGGTAGCTATTGCATCCACAACAGCTTGGCTTGCAGCGTCTGTAACTTCGCCAAAAATGCTGTGTTTACGGTTCAACCAAGCAGTCGCAGCGACTGTAATGAAGAATTGTGAACCATTTGTTCCTGGACCACTATTAGCCATTGCTAACAAATAAGGGCGATCAAAATTTAGTTCTGGATGAAATTCGTCAGCAAATTTATATCCGGGTCCGCCAGTTCCTTGGCCAAGTGGATCGCCGCCTTGAATCATAAAACCTTTAATTACTCGATGAAAAACTGTGCCGTCGTAAAGTTTTTCTGAAGTTTTATATCCAGTACGTGGATCAACCCATTCGCGGGAGCCGCTGGCAAGTTCTACAAAGTTTGCAACAGTTTTTGGCGCATGGTTAGGAAATAAATCGACAACAATGTCACCTTTGTTGGTGTGCAGAGTTGCTTTTGAGTTTGGTGTGTTAGTCACGTGGAGACCAGGGGAATCGAACCCCTAACCCCCGCCTTGCAAAGGCGGTGCTCTACCAATTGAGCTAGGTCCCCAAATTGCTTTCGGTAAAACTATTTCCTAAGACTTTAAAATGCAAATCGTAAGAAACCTCGTTGCTAACGAGTGTGGGCCTAAGTGGACTCGAACCACTGACCTCTTCCTTATCAGGGAAGCGCTCTAACCAGGCTGAGCTATAGGCCCTACTTTTCGCCCTGACTTGGATCAGTGCGAGGCGCAAGATTACCCGAACAATTGGTAGCAACCAAAAGTGCGTTATTCCTCGCTTACTTTCGTTAGTGAAACGACAGTTATGCCATCGTTTAAGTTCACCAATCGAACTCCCATTGTGTCGCGACCAGTTTCACGCACTTGTGAAACTTCGGTTCGCATGACGCTGCCACTAGATGTAATTGCAAGAATTTCATCACTATCGTTAACGATTAACGCTCCAACCAAAATACCGCGAGATCCTTCATCAATTTTTGCAGCTTTAACGCCGATGCCGCCACGACCTTGCGAACGATATTCAGCAAGTGGTGTTCGTTTTCCAAAACCGCCGTCTGTCGCTGTTAATACATACTGTTTTACATCATCGGAGTTTTTTGGGATTGAAACCATTGTTAATAGTTCATCATCTTTACGGAACTTCATTCCTATAACTCCGGTTGCGGAGCGTCCCATTGGCCGCAGCGATTCATCATCTGCAGTGAACCGAAGTGACATTCCTTTGCGTGATATTAATAAAATCTCATCGGAAGATGTAATTGCGGAAGCAGATACAACTTCATCGCCATCCCGTAATGAAATTGCGATAAGTCCACCAGTGCGATTTGAGTCGTATTCAACAAGTGGGCTCTTCTTAACAACTCCGCTTCTTGTTGCGATAACTAAATGTGGCAGTGATTGATAATCTCTAATTCCAATTACAGACGCTATGGTCTCATCCGGTTTGAATGCTAATAAATTCGCGACATGTTGGCCGCGGGCATCTCTTCCAGCATCTGGCAACTCGTGAACTTTTGCGCGATAAACCCGACCTTGGTTAGTTAAGAAAAGCAACCAATCGTGTGTTGACGCTGTAAAGAAGTGTTCGACAATGTCATCTTGTTTTAATGAGGCACCTTTAACGCCTTTACCGCCTCGTTTTTGGGCTCGGTACGCATCGGCCTTAGTTCGTTTTGAATACCCACCTCGAGTAATTGTTACAACTACATCTTGATCTGGAATTAAATCTTCTACTGATAAATCAGTATCGCCGGCAATTATTTGGGTACGACGATCATCTCCGTACTTCTCTGTAAGTTCAAGAAGTTCGTTTTTGATAATAGAACGTTGTTTTTCCGGGCTAGCTAAGATTTCATTTAACTCAACAATGTCAGCCATGAGGCCGTCAAATTCATCAATAATTTTTTGTCGTTCTAAAGCAGCAAGGCGACGAAGTTGCATATCCAAAATAGCATTAGCTTGGATTTCATCTACCTCAAGAAGTTTCATCAAACCTTCTCGAGCTGCATCAGAGTTAGCGCTGGCGCGAATTAATGCAATTACTGCATCTAGCGCATCTAGGGCTTTTAAATAACCGCCCAAAATATGAGCGCGTTTTTCTTTCTCGCTTAATCGGTATTTAGTTCTTCGAACAATAACTTCAATTTGGTGGTCAATGTAATAACGAACAAACTCATTTAATTTAAGAGTTCTAGGTACTCCATCAACAAGGGCCAACATGTTCGCGCCAAACGAATCTTGTAATTGTGTTTGTTTATAAAGATTGTTAATAACCACTTTTGCTACCGCGTCGTTACGAAGCACTACAACTAATCGTTGCCCTAAGCGTTCATTGCCTTCGTCGCGAACATCTGCAATACCTTTAATTTTCCCATCTTTTACTAATTCTGCGATCTTTAAAGCTAAATTATCTGGGTTAACTTGATAAGGAAGTTCGGTTACAACTAAACATGTACGTTTATTAATTTCTTCAACTTCAATTACAGCACGCATAATTATGGAACCACGCCCAGTTCGGTATGCATCTTCAATTCCTTTGCGCCCAACAATTAAACCCTTAGTTGGGAAATCTGGCCCTTTTACAATTCCTAGCATTGTGGTTAAGGAATCTTCGGGTGATGCATCTGGATTGTCTAAGGCCCATTGCACAGCGCTACATATTTCCCGGAGATTGTGTGGCGGGATGTTGGTCGCCATACCAACAGCGATACCGGCAGAACCATTAACTAATAAGTTTGGGAAACGGCTCGGAAGTACAACTGGTTCTTGGGATCTGCCGTCGTAGTTGGAAACAAAATCAACCGTGCCTTCGTCAATATCGCGCATGATTTCCATGGCGAGTGAATCCAAACGCGCTTCTGTATAACGCATCGCTGCAGCCGGATCATTACCAGGTGAACCAAAGTTTCCATTGCCGTCAACAAGTGGATAACGAAGTGACCAATGTTGAGCTAACCGAACTAAAGTGTCATAAATCGCGCCATCTCCATGCGGGTGGTAATTACCCATAACGTCACCGACGATGCGTGAAGATTTGTAGTAACCCTTATCTGGCCGATAACCAGCGTCGTACATCGCATAAAGCACGCGGCGGTGAACTGGTTTTAAACCATCCCGGATATCTGGGAGTGCGCGACCGACAATAACGCTCATCGCATAATCGAGATATGAACGCGCCATCTCGACTTGTAGATCTACAACCTCTACGCGATCAGTAATCGGTAATTGCTCTTCCAATTTATTCTCCTGGTTTCTTTTTATTAAATATCTAAGAAGCGAACATCTTTTGCGTTGCGTTGAATAAAGTTACGTCGTTGCTCTACATCTTCGCCCATTAATACTGAAAATAAATCATCCGCTGCTGCTGCATCTTGCAAAGTTACGTGCATTAATACGCGGTGCGCTGGATCCATTGTGGTGTCCCAAAGTTCTTTAGCTGGCATTTCACCCAAACCTTTGAAGCGTTGGATGCCGTCTTCTTTAGGTAAACGTTTTCCGGAATCAATTCCTATTTTTATTAGGCCGTCACGTTCTTTGTCGGAAAATGCATATTGGACTGGTTCTTTCCCGCCCCATTTAATTTTATAAAGAGGTGGTTGCGCTAAATAAACAAATCCTTGTTCAATTAATGGGCGCATAAATCTAAATAGGAGTGTTAATAAAAGTGTACGGATATGTTGTCCATCCACATCCGCGTCCGCCATTAAAATAATTTTGTGGTAACGAAGTTTTGCAACATCGAAATCTTCATGGATGCCAGTACCTAGTGCGGTTATTAACGCCTGCACTTCATTGTTTTGTAAAACTCGATCGATCCGTGCCTTTTCTACGTTGAGAATTTTTCCGCGGATTGGAAGAACCGCTTGGTTTCGAGAATCGCGGCCGCCTTTAGTTGAACCGCCCGCTGAATCACCTTCAACAATATAAAGTTCACATTTTTCCGGTTCGGTCCATTGGCAATCAGCTAATTTTCCGGGCATGCCGCGCCCTTCTAATAAACCTTTTCGGCTTCTTGATAGGTCTCGAGCTTTTCGTGCAGCCACGCGAGCTGCAGCAGCATCAATACATTTACGGACAATTTCTTTTCCTTCTGTTGGGTTCCGTTCAAACCAAGAGCCTAAATTGTCGTTCACAGATTTTTGTACGAAGGATTTCACTTCAGTATTTCCTAATTTAGTTTTAGTTTGGCCTTCAAATTGTGGTTCGGCCATTTTGATTGAAACAATTGCGGTTAATCCTTCACGAACATCATCACCGGTGAGGCGGTCTTCTTTCTTGCGGATATAACCCCAGTCTTCACCGAATTTATTTATTAAAGAAGTTAAAGAAGTTCGGAAGCCTTCTTCATGGGTTCCGCCTTCTTGGGTATTTATTGTGTTGGCAAATGTGTAAACCGATTCAGTAAATCCAGTGTTCCATTGCATTGCTATTTCGAGCGACATTTTCTGTTTGGTATCTTCGCCACCGAAAGAAATAATAGATTTATGGCTTGCGCCTTTAGTTAGGTTTAAGTGCTTTACGAAATCAGAAATACCGCCTGGATAGTTAAATTTAATAAATAACGGTTCGCCGGTGTCATCAACATGTCCCGACCGTTCATCCTTAAGTGATAGCGCTAAACCTTTATTTAAAAATGACATTTCTCGAAAACGTGCCGATAAAGTTTCAAATGAAAAATCTGTTGTTTCGAAGATTTCTTCGGATGGCCAGAAAGTAACTTGAGTTCCGGTTCTATCAGTAGCTTCGCCTTTATTAAGCGGAGCTTGTGGAACACCTAATTTGTAACTTTGGTTCCAGTAAAATCCATCTCGTTGCACAACAACTTCTAAATCTTGACTGAGCGCGTTTACAACAGAGACACCAACACCATGTAGTCCGCCAGAAACAGAATAACCGCCGTCACCAAATTTTCCGCCGGCGTGTAAAACTGTTAATACAACTTCAAGCGCTGGTTTTTTCTCAATTGGGTGCATGTCGACTGGGATACCGCGGCCGTTATCGATTACTTGTACGCCGCCATTTTCTAAAAGTGTTACTGATATTTCGTCGCAATAACCAGCAAGTGCTTCATCAACCGAGTTATCTACGATTTCATAAACTAAATGATGGAGTCCACGCTCCCCAGTGGAGCCGATATACATACCGGGACGTTTACGAACCGCTTCGAGTCCCTCAAGAACTGTGATCGCGCTGGCGTCGTACGCTTTTGCGTTCTCTTTCTTTGGGGCTTGGGTTGGCACTAAAAGACCTTTCTTAGCTGTTCGTGGCGCAGGTGGATTAGGGCTCCAACCTGCCATAGCCAAACCTCGTCAGTTTTTACTGGGGTTTCGTCCGTAATCCTAGTGGGTTTTGGAAAGAGCGATAGCCCAAAAAAGCCTTCTATGGTGGATTAGGGCGATTATTAAGCGCAGGGTGAGGCTCCCTAGTGGGCGATCAACCGTAAGTGTCTCTTGGCCCTTTTGCGCCACGGATGGTTCGAAGGCCGCGTTTCCAAGATGGGGCGTGTGGTCCGATCACAACTAATTCTTCAACTAAAGCACCTGGCGCGCTTTGTTGAAGTGTTTTTAAAAGATCATTTGAAATTAAGCGAAGTTGAGTTGCCCAAGCTGTTGAAGAAGTTTGAATTGTTAGTTTTCCATCAAGCAAAGTAATTGGGTTTGAATGTTGAGCAATATCTTCACCAACAACTTTCTCCCAATCGCTAAATAAATTACCTTCAGCGATTCCTTGGCGCCAATCCCGGTTAGCAATAATTTCATTAAAAACTGTACTTAGTGGTTGTGGGTCAGAAGTATTTACACGTTCTTCAAGCTCCACAATTTTTCTTGGTTTGCGAATTTGGGTTTTGTAAGCGCGAAACAATTCACGCGCGATATCGCGTTTAGATTTTGGTTCACTCATAATTTTTTAACCGTGCCAGATTTAACTAAATATCGAACACCATTTAGATTTTTAGGTAAGTCGCTTTCGACCGCAACTGTTATAAATGTTTGTTCGGCCTCTTCCGCTAATTGCACAAGTTTCTCTCGACGTGTTTCGTCTAGTTCAGAAAATACATCATCTAAAATTAAAATTGGCCGATTGCCTTCCTCTTTTAGTAATTGAAAAGACGATAGACGAAGTGCAAGTGCGATAGACCATGACTCACCATGGCTTGCGTATCCTTTTACTTGGTGTTCTCCTAATGAGAGTAAAACATCATCGCGGTGCGGCCCAACTAAAGTTATACCTCGTTCTCGTTCTTGATCTCTAACATCTAAAAGTTTTAGTTTAAGTAACTTTTGATTTGTTTCTCGGTTATTTGAAAGGTTGTCGATATTTGATTTATAAGCAATCCTGGCCGGTTTTTTCTCAGCTAGGTTTCTATAAGCTGCAATAAAAAACGTTTTTAGCGCTTCGATTAATTCAATTCGGCTAGCCACTAACTCAGCACCAAATTTAATCAAATGTTCATCCCATGGTTCTAATGATTGGATTGAGGCTCGACTTTTTAGTAGCGCGTTACGTTGTTTTAAAGCCCGCTCGTAATCTGTAATAACTCCAGACATTCGTGGGTTTCGTTGGATTAATAATTGATCAACAAACGCCCGGCGTTCTGTTGGGTCGCCTCTAACTAAATCTAGATCTTCTGGTGAGAAAGCTATTGCTTGGGTAATTCCTAAAATTTCTTTCTGACTTCTTACTGGGTTTTGGTTAATTTTGGCTCGGTTGGCTTTGTTGGTATTAATTTCTAACTCTATTAATTGGGACCGGTCATCTTGTAGAACTTTAGCTCGGATATATGCCCGCTCCGCCCCTAATTTTATTAACGGCACGTCTTGAGATACCCGATGTGATGAAAGTAATGACAAATACATTATCGCTTCAATAATATTAGTTTTGCCTTCGCCGTTATCTCCGATAAAAATGGTTTGTTTTGGATCTAATGGCAGTTCTAAAGCTTTATAGGATCTAAAGTCTTGTAAAGATAGATGTGTGATGTGCACAGTTAATTAACTTAATAAAATTATGACGCGTAACGCATTGGCATTAACAAGTACCGATAATTATCGGCTGTTGGGCCATCCTTCTCGTTTTTGCCAGAGAGCACCGCTGGTTTGTTTGATCCAGTAAATGCAATATGTACAAACGGAGTTCCAACTGCATGTAAGCCATCCATTAAGAAAGTTGGGTTGAAAGCAATATCAATAGCTTCACCGTTGTAAATGATTGATAACTCTTCTGTTGCTTGGGCTTCTTCGCCAGCGCCAGCTTCGAGTTGAAGTTTTGAATCAGCAAACCGGAGGCGTAGTGGAACGGTTTTATCGGTAACTAAAGCCACTCGTCGGACCGAATCTAAGAATGTGGAAACTTCAATTGTTGCTTGCGCAATACTTTCACTAGGAAGTAAGTGGCGGTATGGCGGGAAGGTTCCATCCAACATCCGTGATGTCATAGTTTTGGCTTCGCTAGCAAAACCAACCAACCGTTCTGTTGCAGTTATAGGAGCTACTGCTAATGAAACTTGAGTTATCCCAACCAAAGATTTCGCGGCATCTGCGAGAGTTCGAGCTCTTAAAAGTGCTGATGTAGCGATATCTAAATTGTTTGGTTGCCATTGAATTTCGCGAACCGCTAACCGGTATCTATCGGTTGCAGCAAGAGTGATTGTTTCTTTATTAATATCAACATGTATCCCAGTAAGTGTTGGGAGTGAGTCATCTTTACCAGCGGCAATTGCTACTTGATTGATTGCTGTAGCAAAAACATCACTTGCAATAAAACCTGAATTTTCTGGCATTGTTGGTAGGTTTGGATATTCGTTTATTGGAAGAGTGGGAAGTGTGAATTTCGCAGTTCCGGCGGTTACTAGAACTCGGTTGTTATCTAAAACAAAAGCAACTGGTTTATTTGGAAGTGATCGTGCGATTTCCGCTAGTAATCTTCCTGGAACTAAAACTTTTCCTTTTTCTTTTATATCCGCGTTAAATGACGATTTTGCAGCTGTTTCTAAATCGGATGCTGAAAGAGTTACTTCATTACTTACATCAATCACAATTCCTAAAAGCGCGGTCATAATCGGACGGGAAGAAAGACTCCGCGACACCCAATTAACGCTTTCAACTAAAACATTGCTTTCAACTGTGAATTTCATAATGTAAACCTAATGTGCGATGGTGGTTCGCGCACAACCCTTTCTCTATATATAAAGATATTCGTAGTAACCAGACCAGATATCTGTGGGTAACCTCAATAACCGCAGGTCAACCTATATATCTAACCCGTTTTTCCTTGTGGGTGATCAGTGGATAAGAGGTGGATAAGTATTTTTGAGAACTTCCTCCAAAATACATCCACTTACCTCACACACTTTATAACTGAGGTTATCCACAGTTATCCACAAGTTACCCCCAGGGTGGGGGTGCGCAGGGTTACCCCCGAGCTTGTTGTTTAATCCGGTTCGTTAACTCAGTAACCTGATTAAAAATTGATCTCCGCTCAGCCATTAATTGGCGGATTTTTCGGTCGGCGTGCATAACCGTCGTATGGTCACGACCACCGAAGGCTTGTCCGATTTTAGGAAGCGAGAGCTCGGTTAATTCACGGCAGAGGTACATCGCAATCTGGCGGGCGTTTACTAAAACTCTGGAACGAGAAGAACCACATAAATCTTCCACACTAAGACTGAAATAAGCAGCAGTTTGAGCCATGATCGTAGCGCCAGTGATTTCCGGGCCGCCTTCTCGTGGAATTAAATCTTTTAACACAATCTCTGCAAGGGAAAGATCAACTCCTTGACGATTCAAACTAGCGAAAGCTGTTACACGGATTAAAGCACCTTCTAATTCGCGAATGTTTGTAGAAATTTTGCTCGCGATATATTCCAAAACATCATCCGGTGCATTTAATTTATCTTGCGCAGCTTTCTTTCTAAGAATCGCAATACGAGTTTCTAATTCTGGTGGTTGGATATCAGTAATCAAACCCCACTCAAACCGACTACGTAATCGGTCTTCCAAAGTTGTTAATTGTTTCGGCGGCCGGTCACTTGAAATAACTATTTGTTTATTAGCGTTATATAAAGTGTTGAAGGTATGAAAGAACTCTTCTTGGGTTCTTTCTTTGTTTTCCAAGAATTGAATATCATCAACCAACAAAATATCTAAGTCGCGGTACCTACGTTGAAAGACAGAAGCTTTATCGTCACGGATTGAGTTAATAAAATCGTTTGTGAATTCTTCGCTAGAAACATAATGAACTCGTAGCCCTCCATACAACTCTTTCGCGTACGCGCCAATCGCATGCAATAAGTGGGTTTTTCCTAATCCGGATTCACCGTAAATAAATAGCGGGTTATAAGCTTTTGCTGGCGCTTCTGCCACCGCAACGGCCGCAGCATGTGCGAAACGATTTGATGCACCAATAACAAAAGTTTCAAAAATATATCTTGGGTTTAGTTGCGACTGCTCATTTGTTTTACTTGGGATTGAATCTGTTCTCCCAGTTCCTGCACGAGGTGTAACTGGATCAAAATCAATTTCAACTACTTGGGTTTGTATTGGTTCTAAATTCTCTAATTCCTCATCAACAGTTACGGCGATATTAATTCGCTCGCCAGTCTCGCTCGACAAAGCATCATTTAAAACAACTCGAAGCCGACTCTCTAAAACATCTTTCGCGAAAACATTTGGCGCGGCAAGTAGAAGATTTGAACCACCTTCGCCTTTAATTAATCCAAGTGGTTTTGTAAGAGTTAAAAACGCACGATGTTGAGGCGCGTCAATTGAAACCTTTTCAATAACAGCCGACCATAGAGATTGAAGGTCTACTTCTATGGCTAGGTCTTTACTAACGCCTTGATTCGCAATCAACACTTAAACAACCCCGTTATCCACATAGTTATCCACAGGCTGTGGTCTAAACCCAACCTTTACCCTTTATTAACCCACAAAACCCACCCATATCGAGGGCTCCTGTGGATAGAGCCGAAAACTAGAGCGAAAAGCTAATAAAAGCAAGTGGTTATCCACACCAGTATTCCAAATCCGCCCGAAACGCCCCAGTTTGACCATAGTTATCCACGACCTTTACCGTTACCCCCTGCTGTGGCCCCAAAAAAGGTCGGTGCATTTCGACCCGCTTGGAGTGGACGAAAGTCAGAAAATCTAAAGTTTTAAATTATCAAAGGAGCAAGAAATGACAAAGCGCACCTTCCAGCCGAACAATCGTCGGCGCGCAAAGAAGCATGGTTTCCGTGCACGTATGGCAACCCGTGGTGGTCGCGCAGTTCTAGCTGCTCGCCGTGCCAAAGGTCGCGTTCGCATCTCTGCATCCGCGTAACTCGTGCTTGCGTCATTAAACCGACTCACATCTAGCACCGACTTCGCTCGTACTACTAAATCCGGGGCTAGAGCTTCTACACGCACACTTGCTGGTTATGTTCTACCTGAGCCATCCTTAACTGAAACAAAAATCGGTTTTATTGTTTCTAAATCGGTTGGCGGATCTGTTTCACGTCACCGAGTTACTCGACAACTCCGCCACTTATCACGCGAGCAATTCCATTTACTCCCAACAAAATCTTTAGTTGTGGTTAGAGCAATTCAAAACACTCAAGACTATTCAAACGACACAGTGCAGCTTTTTAATAAATTAGCCGAAAAAGTAAAAAAGAACACAGAAGTTAAATGAAAAAATTATTAAATTTATTAATTACCGGATACCAGAAGTGGGTCTCTCCTGCTTTCGCACCACGGTGTAAATATTACCCTTCTTGTTCAACCTACACACTTAACGCAATTGAAAGCTTTGGCATTAAAGGACTCTCCTTAGCAATGTGGCGATTTGTGAGATGTAATCCTTGGTCCCATGGCGGTGTGGATTATGTTCCACAATATTTTACTTTCACAACACATCACGAAAAACTAGTAAAAAACCTTAATTTATCAACGAAATCAGCAGGAGTTAACTAATGGGCTCAATTTTAAATCCACTTTACATCGCAGTGTCTGCGGTGATTATGGCCATTCATAAAATACTTAGCCCAATTTTCGGCACCGACAGTGGTGTTACCTGGACGCTCGCAATTGTTGGTTTAGTAATTTTAATCCGTATTATTTTAATCCCACTATTTGTAAAACAAATTAAAAGTCAACGTGCGCTCACAGCGCTACAACCACATATGAAAGCAATCCAAACTAAATACAAAGATGATCGCCAAAAACAATCAGAAGAGATGATGAAGCTTTACAAAGAGCATAAAACAAATCCATTAGCCTCTTGTTTTCCAATTCTCGCGCAAGCACCAATCTTTTTTGCACTCTTTACAGTTCTAAACGGAATCGGAAAGAATCCACCACAAAGACATGGCGTGCTAACTCAAGACGATGTGGTTTCCGCCGCCGCGGCAAAATTCTTTGGTGCGCCAATTTCACAAACATTTTTAGGCTCGGATAGCACAACCGTAAAAATAGTTACAGTTATTTTAATTGCATTTATGTCTGCGACAACATTTACAACCCAACGTCAGTTAATGACTAAAGGAATGCCGAAGATGTCGACCCAGAACAACATGATGTTGCAACAGCAAAAAATTATGTTGTATTTATTCCCACTAATATTTGCAGTATCTGGAGTTAACTTTCCGGTTGGTGTTTTAATTTATTGGTCCACAACTAACTTGTGGACTTGGGGCCAACAGTTCTATGTAATTAAACGAAACCCAACACCTGGATCTCCGGCATATGAAGAGTTAGAAGCGAAGAAAGCTAAGAAATCTGGAATTGCCCCAACCGAAGAGATAGCCGGCGGCGGGGTAGCGCTCGAAGAACCTAAGAGCCAACGGCAGCAACCAAAACGAAGCAATAAAAAGAAGAAGCGTAAATAAAGCGACAAATAGTACAAAAACTATCAAATCGCCCATCAGATTTAGTAACTAACGAAAGGCAAGAAAATGAGCCCAAAAAAGAGCGAAGCAGTAACAGAGGTTGTGGAAGTAGTTGAAGAGAAGAGTGAAAAAAATCTAGCTGCGCGCCTTGAGGAAGAGGGCGATGTTGCGGCTGACTATCTAGAAGGTTTGCTAGATATAGCCGACCTCGATGGCGATATTGAAATCGGGATTGAGAATGACCGCGCCACTCTTTCGATTGAAGGCGGCGAGTTAAACCACCTCGTTGGCCGAGAGGGCGAAGTATTGGACTCAATTCAAGAGCTAACTCGGCTAGCAGTCCAAACCGCCACCGGAGAACGCTCACGTTTAATGCTCGATATTGATGGTTTTCGGGTTAATAAGAAAGAGAACCTTTCAGAGCTCGCGCTAAAGATCGCCGAAGAGGTAAAAGCCTCTGGTGAGTCAGTCAAACTTGCTCCCATGAACGCCTTTGAGCGAAAAGTCATCCACGACACCATTCAAAAGACTGGTTTGAGTAGCGAATCTGAGGGCGAAGACCCAGATCGTTGCGTGGTAGTCCTTCCCGCTTGAGCGTTTCACGTGAAACTTTAACCAGGGCCTACTTTCCTGATAAAGGTCCAGAGTTAACCCGTTATGCCGAACTCCTTGAAACCGTCGCGGTTGAGCGCGGAATCATTGGTCCAAGTGAAGGGCCAAAGGTCTGGGAGCGCCACATTGAAAACTGCGTCCCAATCACCACCCTTTTCACGGAAGGCGCAACCGTTGGGGATATTGGATCCGGCGCAGGGCTCCCTGGGATCGTGATCGCCCTAGCCCGACCAGATTTAAAAATTACATTGGTCGAACCTTTACAACGCCGGGTTGATTTTCTCAACGAGGTCATTGCCGAGCTTGGGTTAGAGGTAACCGTTCACCGCGGCAAAGCCAATTCCTTAACCAAGCCCTTCCATTATGTAACCGCTCGCGCCGTAGCGCCGCTTTCCCGGTTAATCCCGGCAACATGGCATTTAGTTCGACCCAACGGGGCACTTTTGGCGATCAAAGGGGAGTCCGCAATGGCTGAATTGAGTGAAGCGCTCCTTCCAAAAGGCGCAACCGCACGAATAATTGAGTTAAATATCGGGGAACTCCCCGTCAGCCGCATTGCTGAGGTCATAAAGGCTGGTTAACTACCGCCGTGGCTGATTCACGTGAAACAAATTCCGAGAAGCGAGTAATCGGAATCAAGCGCCTCAAAGAGCCGATGCCAAAACCGATAAAAACTCGGATTTTTACCGTCGCAAACCAAAAAGGCGGGGTCGGCAAAACTACCTCCGCGGTCAACATCGCAGCCGCCCTATCTATGGGCGGGCTTCGTACTTTAGTAATCGACTTAGATCCGCAAGGAAATGCAAGTACTGCATTTTCAATTGCTCGCGATGATGTTGCAGGAATGTTTGAAGTAATTACACGCGATCTTCCAATGAGCGAAGTTGTAATTAAAGTAGTTGGCTATCCGCATCTTGAATGCGCACCAGCAACACAATCGTTAGCAAACGCAGAAGTAGAACTTGTTCCAATGGTCGCGCGCGAACTTAGATTAAAAAAGGCGCTACAAACATTCTTATTAGAACGCGCAAACAAAGGCGAACGAATTGATTATGTAATTATTGATTGCCCACCAAGTTTAGGTTTATTAACTATTAACGCACTTGTCGCAGCAGAAGAGTTAATGATTCCAATTCAATGCGAATATTATTCTTTAGAAGGTTTAGCGCTATTACTTCACACAGTTTCGTTGGTGCAAGAACATTTAAATCAAAATATTAAATTAACCACAATTGTTTTAACAATGTTTGATGGTAGAACTCGATTAGCAAATGATGTTGCAGATAGTGTTCGCGCACATTATCCAAAAGAGTTAATAGACATTCCGATTCCGCGGGCGGTTAGAATTTCAGAAGCTCCTTCATACGGTCAAACTGTTATGACTTACGATCCACTTTCCATCGGCGCACAGTCATACATGGCAGTCGCTCGCGAAATCGCGGTTCGTGGCAGTGCGGTTAATCCAATTCAACAACAAGAGATTAGTTAATGAACGCGCGCAAAGGTGGACTTGGTCGGAATTTAGATTCATTAATCCCAACCGCAATCAAACTTCCCGGAAGTGAAACTGTAATTGCAGATCGCGACGAAGTTTTATTATCTGCAATTAAACCAAACCCAAAACAACCGCGAACAGTTTTCGACGAAGATGCTTTAAAAGAATTAGCAGCATCAATAAAAGAAGTTGGCGTATTACAACCCCCAGTAGTCCGAAAAAGTGGCGCAGACACCTATGAATTAATCATGGGAGAACGTCGGGTTCGTGCTGCAAAATTAGCTGGCTTAACTTCAATTCCGGTAATTATTCGTCAGACCCCCGATAATGAATTACTCCGCGAAGCAATATTAGAAAATATTCACCGAAGCCAATTAAATGCACTAGAAGAAGCGGCTGCATACAACCAACTGCTTACTGATTTCGGTTACACCCACGAAGAGTTAGCATCGAAACTAGGAAAATCACGTCCACTAATTTCTAACACAATTCGTCTATTAAATTTGCCACCATCAGTACAACGCCGGGTTGCCGCTGGAACAATTTCGGCCGGACACGCTCGCGCACTTCTTGGGTTGGCTGATCAATATGAAATCGAAAAACTTGCAAATCGAATTGTCGCTGAAGGTTTAAGCGTTCGTGCTGTTGAAGAAATAATTTCACTTGGTGGTAAATCTAAAACCACAACGACTAAAAATAAATCAACGACTTCGCCCGAAATCAAAGAACTTGGGGTTAGGTTGTCAGATGCTTTGGATACGCGCGTGAATATTGAAATGACTCAAAAGCGTGGGAAAATCGTAATTGAATTTGGATCTCTTGAAGATTTACATCGAATTATTGAGGTAATTGATTAATTAAGCGCGATTCCATTTCCGCGTCGTTCCATCTCTTGTTCTACTACACCACTTAAAGATTTAATTCCTTCGCGTATTCGCTCTGGTGTTGGGTGGCAATAAGAAAGTCGCATCGACCAAGAACCTAAACCGTCAGCATAAAACGCAGTTCCGGGAACATAAGCAACTTTCGCAACAATCGCCTTTGGCATCATTGCTTTGGTATCAATCTCTGGTGGCAAATTAACCCAAATATAAAAACCACCTTGCGGTTTAGTCCAAGTTGCACCTTTTGGAAAATATTGATCCAAACTCTCCAACATCGCATCGCGGCGAACCTTATAAAGCTTGCAAAAGGCAGTGATTTGATCGCGCCATGGTTGGTCGGCCAAATAGCTAGAAATTGCCATTTGCGTGAAGTTCGAAGGACAAAGAATCGAAGATTCGCTCGCAATTACTAACTTTTCCCGTAACGCGGCCGGCACTAACGCCCAACCAACTCGAAGTCCCGGTGCAATCGTCTTTGAAAACGACCCTAAGTAAATAACATTTTCAGAATCTTCCGCTCGCATAGCATTTGGTGAAGGACGTTCGAAACCGAGTAGGCCATAAGGATTGTCTTCCACCACCATAATTTTTTCTTTACGGCAAATCTCTAAAATTTCAGTTCTTCGATCCGCTGGGAGTAGTACACCTGATGGGTTTTGATAATTAGGAATCAAATACAAAAACTTAATTTTTCGACCAGAGAAACGTATTGTTTTAATAGCATCTCGCAGCGACTCCGGGACTATTCCATCTTGATCTAACTCGACATGAACCACTTGCGCTTCATATTGTTTGAAAGTTCCAAGTGCACCAACATATGAAGGCGCTTCTGCTAAAACTACATCACCTGGATCGATAAATATTCGCGAAATTAAATCAAGCGCTTGTTGCGATCCGGTTGTCACAATAATGTCATCCGGATTTGCGCGAATTCCTTCAAGCGCCATAACGTCGCAAATTTGCTCGCGAAGTTTTGGATGCCCTTGGCCGCTGCCATATTGCAAAGCTTCTTGGCCATGTTCGGTAATTAATTTTTCAACTAACCCAGCCATCATCTCCATTGGTAACGCAGAAAGGTTTGGCATTCCACCAGCGAGCGAAACAATTTCAGGACGGGAAGCGACCGCGAAGAGAGAGCGAATTTCACTAGCTTGCATCCCGATTGCACGCCGCGCAAACCGGTCCTCTAAATTTTCTGGAGCGTGGGTATGAAAGCGCGTTACATCCGTCATTTAATTATTCTGCCACAGCAAGAAAGCACATCGCACTGAATTAATATCACTATCTTCTTATCCCAGCACGCCGCAAATCTTCGATACGAAGCGTGCCAGTTTTTGCATCGTCCTCAGCAGATAGATAAAGGCGTTGAATCGCAATTACTAAAGCCTCCGCTATTAAATCTCTAAATTGTGGATCGCCTAGCCGTTCAGCATCGTGCGGGTTGGAGATATACCCCAAATCAATTCTTACTGTTGGTGCTTTTATCAAACGCAACATATCCCACGTCTTTGCATGAGTTCTGCAATTACTTAAATCCGTACGAGCACAGATTTCACGTTGCACTAAAGTTGCAAATCGTTCACCAACAACAGAGTGCACGCCATGTTGGTCGCTTCCATAAAAATATGTCGCAACGCCTTTCGCCTTTTCATTTTTGTAACTGTCTACATGCATCGAAATAACTAAATCCGATGCAACGCCATTAGCAAAATTAATTCGCTCTGGTTCTAACGGCGACCTAGTTTCGTTTCGAGTTAGGAAAACATTTACCCCAAGCGCAATTAATCGACCTTCAATTCGTTGCGCAACATCAAAAACAATTTCAGCTTCAGTCAATCCATTAACACTTCTGCCAACGTCTTTTCCACCCCAACTAGGGTCAAGCACAATTATTTTGTCGGCCAATACCGGACCACGCTTTTCCCTAACCGCTTGATCTCTTAGCAAAGTTGGCGCTCCACCAGAAACAGTACGTAGCAATCGCATTAGCGACATCACGGTTGCTGGACCACAAATTCCATCAACAGATACTCCAGCAGATTTCTGAAATTCTTTTACCGAAGCTTCAGTGCGAACTCCGTAAACTCCATCTACTCGGCCACAATCGAATCCCATATCAATCAAACGACTTTGCAAAGTGGCAACATCATCTCCGCGCACCAATGAACCATTTTCGCTTGTCTTAAAAGATAAAGTTCGATCGCCCAATTTCCATCGTGCTTCATCCAGCGCCCGAAGTGTCATCGGATTTGCGACTCCAGTCGCAGTCAAACCACGCTCTTGTTGGAATGCTTGCACTGCATTTGAAACAACATTGTCATAGATTTCGGTTGGCGCTATTAAATAGCCAAGACGATGCAGCGTATTTGTAATTACTGTAACAAGATCACCACGGTCCCCCGGGTTTAATTGCTCAGTATCCATACTTCAGCGTAAATGAATTAGCGTCAAATTAGGAAATAAATTGTTGAAGTTCCTGCAAAAGAACTGGTTTTGGTCGGGCTCCGATGATTGATTTCACTAATTTTCCAGCAACAAAGACATCTAATCTTGGTATTGAGGATATCTGGTGCTTCATTGCGATTGATTGTTCTTCATCGATATTTAACTTCACAATTTTAAGTTTAGATCCGTACTCTGCTGATATTTCAGCCAAAATTGGAGCGACTGCGCGACAAGGTCCACACCACTCAGCCCAGAAATCAACCAAGACTGGCGTTGCACTATTTAAAACAACCTCATCAAAATTTTCAGTAGTTACAGATTCAAGCTCCGACATCACTATCTCCTCTTATCGCTTTTATTGTTATTTGAACTCTAGTGTCCATCAAGGAATCTTTCCGCATCTAAGGCAGCTTGGCATCCTGAGCCCGCCGCAGTAATCGCCTGACGGTATGTGTAATCGACTAAATCACCGCATGCAAATACACCTTTAAGGTTTGTGCGAGTGGATCGGCCATCCACTTCTACATAACCATCAGAATTTGTCGTAATTTGCCCGCGTACCAATTCACTTCGGGGTATATGACCAATCGCAACAAATAAACCGGTGAAATCTCGGACACTCTCTTCCTTCGAAAGAGCATTTCGCAACTTCAAGCCGCTAACTTTTTCCTCGCCCAATACATCAATTACTTCAGTATTAAACAAAAATTCAATTTTCGGATTAGCTTCTGCGCGCTCTACCATAATTTTTGATGCGCGGAACGTGTCTCGACGATGAATCAAAACCACTTTGCTAGCAAACCGCGTTAAGAAGTTAGCTTCTTCCATAGCGGAATCCCCGCCGCCAACAACTGCAATCTCTTGACCGCGGAAGAAAAATCCATCGCATGTCGCACACCACGAAACGCCGCGACCAGATAATCGTTTTTCGTTTTCAATTCCAATTTCTTTATAGGCGGAACCCGTTGCCAAAATTACCGAGCGAGCTCGCAAAGTATTCCCTGATCCATCTTTTAGAGTTTTAACTTCACCATCTAATTTCATTTCAACAATATCGTCAGTTATTAATTGGGTACCAAAACGCGCCGCTTGTTTACGCATTGCATCCATTAAATCCGGACCCATAATTCCATTTTCAAAACCAGGAAAATTTTCCACCTCAGTGGTGTTCATAAGCGCACCGCCGGCAGTTATCGAACCTTCGTACATAACTGGGCTTAATTGGGCTCGAGCAGCATAAATCGCTGCGGTATATCCGGCCGGACCGGAACCCACGATTACTACATCATGCACTTTCGATTCGCTCACTTACCCACCCTATCTAGAAAGTTTCAAAGTAATTACTTACGCCGCAAAATTAACTTCACTGTCTGTGCCACCTCTTCTATTTTAAAGAGTTTAGCCAGCCCTAAAAAGGCAAGATCAGCAATACCAATAACAACTAACAACGAAACAATATTCCCACCTGGAATTAAGTCAACGTTAACTATTAGTCGAAGTGGTATAAAAATTATGAGCGAAACTAACGATAATAGTGAGTAAAGCTTTTGATAATCAGATTTAGGTATAACTCCAGAATGTCGAGCCAGCAATCTAAAAGTTAATGCGCTGCCAAACCAATAACTCAACGTGAAAGCGCCAGCGAGTCCGACAGTTATCCATTTAGTTGGTAGCACAAAAAATGCAACCAAAGAAAGCGCGATCGAAATTCCATTAATCAACAAGTTTGAAATAACTTGAGACTTTGTGTTTTCAAATGCATTTAATCCACGAATCGCAATCAGATTTAAACTTAATGGAATCGCAGCAAGCCCGAAAGCCGCTAAGACCTTACCAATAAATCGGGCATCGTCATTTGAAATTCCAAAAAACAAAACTTCAGCAATCAACGGGCCGAAAAACAGAAAGAAGAAAGCGCTAGGCACTGTAATAATTCCAACTAATTTAATTGCTTTCACTATTTGTTCGCGGAGCTCAAC
>CAIRHO010000003.1 GCA_903878415.1 uncultured Actinomycetes bacterium | reverse complement strand
GGTTGATATCACCAATTACGTAATGCTAGAACTTGGCCAACCGTTGCATGCTTTTGATGCAGATAAATTATCTGGAAGAATTCATGTACAAAGTGCCGGGAAATTTTCCAAGATTAAAACTTTAGATGGCGTAGAACGTAATTTAAGTAAGAGCGATTTGTTAATTGCGGATGATAAGAACCCGCTTGCGATTGCAGGAACTATGGGAGGGTTGGAGTCGGAAGTTACATCTGATACCAAGAGAATAACTATTGAGGCCGCTCATTTTTCAGCGCTTGCTGTCGCTAAGAATTCGCGAAATCACATTCTTTCCTCTGAAGCGTCGCGAAGATTTGAGCGTGGCGTTGACCCAGCATTAGCTGAAGTTGCTTCAGCAAGGGCCGCACTGTTATTAATTGAATTGACTGGAGCTTTATATGTTGGTGTGCAATCAGCTGGCGGGATGCCAAAAATTTCGGTAATTACATTAGCGCCTGCAAATATTTCAACGCTGATAGGTTATGAATACAGCTATTCTCAAGTATCAGCAGCTTTAGAGTCGGTTGGCTGCTTAGTTAATCAATCGGGCAAATCAAAATCATGGGAAATTACGCCACCTTCTTGGCGTCCCGATTTACAAAACACTGCAGATCTATCTGAAGAAGTAGCCCGTCGATATGGATATCAATTAATTCCATCATTGTTACCGCCTGTGCGAATTAATGGAGAGTCCGGATTAAATTTGCCGCAAAAACGTAAGCGCGCTATCGCAATTAAGTTGGCAAATTTAGGTTTAACTGAAGTTCAAACATATCCATTTGTAAGCGCTGAAATTATGAAATTGCTTGGTTTCACTGGCGATCGAGCAAAAACTTTCAGAATCGCAAATCCCATGTCTGACGAAACACCTTTCTTACGCACTCACTTGACCCCAGGACTTTTGTTGACCGCCCAACGAAATATAAATCGAGGAGCCAAAAGTATTGCAATTTTTGAATTGGGATCTATTTTCAGAAACTTAACTGAATTAAAATCCCAAGCGACTATTCGAACAGATAAGAGACCAACCGGATCTGTAATCTCAGAGATTTATAATTCGGTACCTAAACAACCTTTGCATGCGGGTGGAATTCTTGGTGGCAAAATTGAGAGCGCTGGTTGGTGGGGAAAGGGCAGAGCAGCCGCCTGGAGCGATGCTGTTGATATGGCGGCAACTTTGTTAGACGAAATGGGTGCCACTTACAAAGTTTCAAATACTGAATTAGCGCCTTGGCATCCCGGTCGATGTGCTGAATTTCAAATTGACGGTAAACCCGTTGCTCATGCAGGTGAATTGCACCCGAGGATTATTTCAGAGTTAGGTTTGCCAGAACGAACTTCCGCATTCGTTGTAGTTCTAGATGCAGTGCCATTCCGTGAACAAATTGTTGCTCCCAAAGTTTGGACAATGCCGGCAGCTATACAAGATATTTCACTTATCGTGGCAGACACAATTAGCTCCGCAGATGTTTCAGCGGCGCTAAAAGAAGGAGCTGGCGATTTGTTAGAGTCGATAACGCTCTTTGATCGGTATGACCAAGTTGGAGAGGGAAAAATTTCCTTAGCTTTCACTCTAGTTTTTCGAGCCGAAGATCGAACTCTTACAGCAGAAGAGGTTTCACTACTCCGTGAATCTGCGGGAAATGCAGCTGTTAAAGCATGCGGAGCCACAATCCGTACTGCATAATTATGCAAGGTTTTGTATATTTATACATGTGCTGTTAGGCTCAGCCTATGAAAACAGCGGTCATCGGGGCAAGCGGATATGCCGGGGGAGAACTCCTTCGCTTCTTAGCAGTTCATCCCCATTTTCAAGTTACTGCAATTAGTGCGCATTCCAATGCAGGAGAACTTGTTACTTCGGTGCATCCGCACTTAACAATTCATTCAGGTGAGAAATTCCTAGCCGTTTCAGAGATTAATTTTTCAGATATCGATCTTGTTTTCATCGCATTACCGCATGGTGAGTCTGCATCACTTATCAAGAGGATTCCAGCAACTGTCAAGATTGTTGATTTAGGTGCTGATTACAGATTAGAAGATGCTCAACAATGGGAAAAATATTATGGCGGAGTACATGCAGGTGCTTGGGTTTATGGACTGCCTGAATTGAGTGAAAGTCAACGCAGAGCTATCGGTAATGAGAGCAGAGTTGCTAATCCTGGCTGTTATGCGACTGCAATCACTTTAGGTATTGCACCGGCTGTCAATCACGTTGATGTTAGCGATGTTGTAGTTGTTGCTGCATCTGGCACGACAGGTGCCGGAAGAAGCGCCAAGATTAATTTAAATGCAAGTGAAGTAATGGGTTCATTGACTTCGTACAAATTCGGAGGAGTCCACCAACACACGCCTGAAATTGAACAAGCCGTTTCTGCAATTGCACAGCAGAAAGTAAAAATATCATTCACACCAATTCTGGCTCCAATGCCTCGTGGCATACTTGCAACCGTTACGGCTAAATTGATCAAAGCAATGAATACCCAAGAGGCTCACGATCTTTTTGCAAAGCACTATGCCAATCAATATTTTGTAGATGTTTTGCCCGTAGGACAAATGCCTAAGACTGGATCTGTAACAGGATCTAACAAAGTCCAAATACAGGCCGCTGTTGATGAACACACGCAACGATTAGTTGTAAGTGTTGCGCTCGATAATTTGGGAAAAGGCGCGGCTAGTCAAGCAATTCAAAATGCCAATATTATTTCTGGTTATGCAGAAGAAACTGGCTTAGAAGCGATCGGAATCGGCTCATGAATCTTCCTGCCGGTTTTATCGGTGCTGGTGTAAGTGCTGGGCTGAAGAGCAATAATGCAAAGGATTTAACTCTGATCGTAAATGAAGGCCCCCAGAATTTTGGTACTGCAGTTTTTACAACTAATAAAATTGTTGCTGCTCCTGTGACCTGGAGTCAGGAAGTTGTCAAAGACTATGCAGTTAAAGCTGTAATTCTAAACAGTGGTGGCGCGAATGCTTGTACTGGTCCAGAAGGGTTTGTGGACACGCATAAAACTGCAGAGCATGTAGCAGATTTACTAGGCGCTTCTGCAAGTGATGTAGTGGTCTGCTCAACCGGGTTAATTGGAGTTCGACTTCCAATAGAGAAATTACTTAACGGTGCAAACGTAGCAGTTGCAAATCTTTCCAATGCCAGCCTTTTGGATTGCGCAACCGGAATCATGACAACGGATTCCAAGCCGAAAATTGCTACATCTGAAATGTCGGGAGTTGCTTTTGCGGGAATTGCTAAAGGAGCGGGCATGCTAGCGCCTTCGTTGGCAACAATGCTTTCAGTAATTATGACCGACGCGGTTGTTGATTCATTTTCGGCAAAATTGATTTTTGAGAAAATTGTAGAACAAACCTTTAACCGAATTGATTCGGATGGTTGTACTTCAACAAATGACACCGTTCTTTTCTTAGCTTCTGGGGCTTCTGGAGTTTCGTTCTCTGATATGCAACTTGAAAGTGCGTTATTAAAAATCTGTAGTGACCTCTCATATCAATTAATTGCAGATGCGGAGGGTCACACGAAAATTGTTTCAATCACAACAATAAATGCATTAACAGAGGCAGATGCGGTTGAAGTCGGTCGGGCTTGCGCGAGGAATAATTTGTTGAAATGCGCTTTGCATGGCGAGGACCCAAATTGGGGAAGAATTCTCGCCGCAATTGGTACTACTTCTGCAACGTTTGATCCATATCGAATTGATGTGAATTTAAATGGAGTTCAAGTTTGTACTGAAAGTTCCCCAGGAGCTGACCGCGAATTGGTGGACATGTCCGGAGAGATAATTGAAATTGTAATTGATTTAAATATGGGAAGCGAAAGCGCAACCATCATGACAAATGATCTAACGGCAATGTATGTTCATGAAAATTCGGCATACGCAACATGATGGTTATTAAATATGGCGGGCATGCAATGGATTTAGCCAATACCAAAGCTGGAAATTGGCTGCTCGAGATAAAAAAATTTCATGCTCTTGGTGAGCGATTTGTGATTGTGCATGGTGGGGGGCCGATGATCGATGCCGAAATATCGGCACGTGGCTTAGCAAAAGAATTAGTCGGAGGTTATCGCGTCACTTCGCCAGAGATTTTTGCAGTTGTTGAAGAAGTGCTCTCTGGACATGTGTTACGAGAAATTGTGAAATTATTTAGAAGCAATGGGTTGCCCGCAGTAGGGCTCAGCGGTAAGAGTCAGGCGTTACTGGATGTTGTTCCTAAATTAGTCTTAGTAAACGGCGAAATGAAAAGCATTGGCCAAGTTGGCGAAGTTATTGGTGTTAATCCTGAGATTTTAATTTCACTAATGAACGCTGGCTTCATTCCAATAGTTTCTCCAGTATCGGAAACTCGAGATGGCGTTGGTATGAATGTAAACGCCGATATAGCCGCGGGTGCTATTGCTGGTTCGTTATCTGCAGACGCCACAATTTTTATGACTGACGTTCCTGGAATTTATCGGAACTGGCCCGATAAAAATTCGTTGATTTCTACGATCACAGTTTCAGCGCTAACCGAGATTGCCGCAACATTTGAAAGTGGTATGGCTCCTAAGGTTGCAGCGTGTATAAACGCAATAAATTCAGGTGCAAAATCAGCTCGAATTATCGATGGAAAGAGCGATGATGCTTTCATCGCAGCGCTTTCTCACTCTGGTGGAACGTTGGTGACAGCATGACAAAACCACGCAAATTTGGAAATTCATTAGCGCAAGCGACTTGGGGTAAAACGCTCCAACCAAATTATGGAACTCCACCTATCTCTTTAGTAAGAGGTAAAGGCGTAATTGTTTACGATGCGGATGGCAAGAAGTATTTAGATTTTCTTGGCGGGATAGCCACAAACCTACTTGGCCATGCGCATCCCGCAATAATCAAAGCCGTTACAAAACAGATTTCAACACTCAGCCATGTAAGCAATTTCTATATGCATCCGCAGGTTTTGCAATTGGCACAATCGTTACAGAAAATGACGGGGGATAAGAACTCTAAAGTATTTTTCTGCAATTCTGGTGCGGAAGCTAACGAAGCGGCAATTAAACTTTCTCGACTTACCGGTCGAGCTAATATTGTTGCAGCGCAAGGTGCATTTCACGGCCGGACCATGGGGGCTATTTCGCTCACTGGCCAACCTGCCAAGCGAGATCCGTTTAAGCCGTTGTTGAAAAAAATCAAACATGTTCCATATGGAGATGTCGACGCGTTACGTCGTACTGTAACT
>CAIRHO010000002.1 GCA_903878415.1 uncultured Actinomycetes bacterium | reverse complement strand
CAGTGATCCACCACCAACCCCTGCACCAGCTAAAACCAATACATCTGGCAAGACATGGATACGTTGAATGCCATAAAGGCCAAGCCCGGGAGCAAATAAAAACTTGCTTATTCGCCAAGAAGTCTTTGGAAAGTCTTTGTCACGAAAACGTTTTCCTGCCTCTAAGACAGCAACGCTGTAGCCTTTTTCGCGTAGACGGAGCGCTGAAACGGATCCACCAAAACCAGATCCGATGACAACAACATCAAATGTTTTCTTCACGGATTTTCCACTCAGTTCCGTAGGATTCAAGTGAATCAAGGAATGGCTTAGCATCAAACCATTCTGGACCTGCAACACCTTCAGGTTTCCAAATACCCTTATGGATCAACTCCATTGCGATTACAGGATTAACTGCCGTCTGCCACACAACCGCTTGATCGCCATACTCACTCATCGACCATTCATTGTCCACAACGTTGTACATATAACAAGCGTACGGCTTTCCATCTTTATCAAGGCCCTTAACAAGTGCTCCTGCACAAGTTTTTCCCTTCATGCGTGAACCAAGCGTTGCTGGATCTGGAAGTGATGCCGCAAGTAAGTCACGAGGTGAGACTGAAATACCTTGGACATCAAAGTGATCTTTACGATCTAGTCCTAACATGTGAATAGTTTTTAAAGTCGTAATGAACTGTGCACCAAGACCATATTTGAAGTTAACTTTCTTGGCATCAACTTTCTGTGGGATCAAAATAACTTCTTCATGTTCAACGTTTACGCACTCAACAGGTCCGATTCCTTCAGGGAAATCAAAGGTTTCAATCTCACTAAATGGTTCTGTTGTGTACCAACCACGGCCATCTTCCCAAACAATTGGAGGGTTCAAGCACTCTTCAATTGTTGTCCAAATTGAAAATGAAGGTGCAAATTCATAACCTTCAACGGTTAAGTTGGATCCATCCATAATTGTGATGGAATCAATAACTGAGAAGAGATAATCGGAGGCATAGCGCGCAAATACATCGCTCATGCCCGGCTCAATACCCATACCAACGAGGGCATAGATATCGCGCTCTTTCCAGTTCCAGTCACGGGCAAACTGTTCATCGCCAAGCTTCACACCAGTTTCAGAGTTTGGATAATGCGCATGTGGGCGCGACAAAGACATCGCCATATCAATGTAGTTGGTGCTCTCAATTTCACATGCCAAGAAAATCGGCATAACAAAACGTGGATCCACTGCGTTAATAACAACATCAGGTTTTACTTTACGAATAAGAGCACGGATATCTTCTAGCTCTGCAGCATTTACTTCAGCTGCTGAAAACCTAGAGTCCTTAACTCGGATTACGGCTTGCTCTGCGCGCGATAGTTCGCGGTCTGCAATAACCATGGAAGAAATAAATGATTTGCGTGATGCGATATTGACAATAGCTCTGCCAACACCTCCCGCGCCTATTACTAGCGCCTTCATTGCTGGCCCCTCATGAGGAAATAACATCCTTTTCGATTGTTTTTAACAGTCTAGCCCTGCCAATAATTCATGACAAGATTGTCCATGTCCAAGTCCCCGTAGCTCAGTGGATAGAGCAACCGCCTCCTAAGCGGTAGGTCGCAGGTTCAACTCCCGCCGGGGACACGTTTTTAAATTAGTGCTTAAGAGTAAATTTTTGCATCCACTTTGGGGACCACCAGTTACGTTCGCCAAATAAACGCATCAAAGCAGGTACCAATAATGCTCGAACTAATGTTGCATCCAAGATCACAGCCAGTGAAACACCAAAACCCAACATCTTGATTGATGTGACACCACTTGTCATAAAGGCTGCGAAAACTACAGCCAGCAGGAGTGCAGCTGCAGTGATGATTCGAGCAGAACGTTGTAAACCGACCGCTACTGATTCAACATTGCTCTTGCCACTTAAATGTTCTTCACGGATACGTGAGAGTAAGAAGAGCTCGTAGTCCATTGAAAGTCCAAACACGACTACAGCTACAAGAATCACTGAACCGGTATCTAACGTTCCAGTGACTGTGAAATCACCTACCAACCACTTCAAATGGCCATCAATAAATATCCAAGTAATTGCACCAAGGGTGGCAACTAATGAAAGCGCATTTAGAATTACGGCTTTAATTGGCAAAATTATTGAGCCAGTAAATATGAAGATAAGGATCAAAACAGTAAGTGCAATCCATCCCAAAGCAAGAGGTAGCGT
>CAIRHO010000001.1 GCA_903878415.1 uncultured Actinomycetes bacterium | reverse complement strand
TTTTCTGCATCCAAGAATTCAACGATTGCGATACTTGCATATGTGATAGCCGTCCTCATGAGTTCAGTGTACTTATATGAACTGACTTTTCGATAGAGAACCCCATCAACCGACCTGCCAACACAAAATGCGCCGAAAGGTCGAAAAATTAACCATCAAGCACTTACACATAGTTGCCACGGTAATTAATTCAGCTAAAAATTTCTATGTCGGAAATAGTGGCTTTAAACTTCATCTTTAGTCTCTGCCCAAGTATGGAATGGGACGACCTCATTAAGGCGGGGGGTCATTGATCTAGCATCAATCATTTCTTCTTATATCCGGAAGGACAGGCAGGCTTAACTGCTGTCACTTTCTTAGTCAATTTACCCTTAATACAGGTGATAGTTGTAGGGATTTGTTCTTTCAAGAGTTCAATTTGAATTTGCAATTCCTCTATTTGTTTTTCTAAATCAATAATGTTATTTTGGTTTTCTAATAACGCTGTCTTAAGGTCTTCAACATCTATTTTCAATTTCTCGTTTTCATCATTGAAATCAGCATTTGCGTCTAATAAACCCGAGTTTTCTTCCTCTAATGCTGCAATTGATTCTTCAAGCTTTCTAATTGACAAAATATTATTAGCAACCATCTTCTCGGTATTCTTGGTCGCGGCTGCGAATGCCAGATTGGTATAACGACTAATAAGGCTAAACAATGTAAGGAAACTTCCATCTGTTTCAGCTTTAGTGCAATTGACCGACTTCCGAATTCCAGTTGTAATGCCAACAACAATAATTTCACTAGCACTTATACTCAATACTGGTCCACCTGAATCTCCAGAACAAGCATCAGAGTTTGCAGATGAGGCATAAGCTGCATTGCTATCTAATGCAGCAATCGGGCTAAAAGAAGCATTCATAGACTTGGGTTTTATTGAAGTTTCACCTTTGTCGCTTACGATGCCATAACCTAAAATCTTTAATTGCGATTTACTTGTTTTAAAATTCAAAATTTCGGCTTCTGAAGCGAGTCTAACTGGCGTTGAATACTTGAGCGGATTTGCTAGCAGCAAAAATACAATATCGTCTTTGCCAACTTTTCCATCTGCACCGCCTTGATAACTAGAAGTGATTTCTATGCTTGTGACCCGATTCCATTTAATGAAATTATTGGAATTTTCTTGACCCGCTTCTCCAACATAAATTTCTTTTGAAATTAGCCCACTGCTGTCAAGTATGCAATGCCCAGCAGTAGCAACTATGTAAGGAGAAAGTAGTGCACCACTACAACCACCATACATACTAGAACTAACAATGGTATTTACAGGAACAACAAATGGGCTATTGAGCGCATCAGAGCCGCCTTCTATTGCGTATGCAGTTTTAAAATCCAAAATTAGAAAACAAAGCATTATTCCAAAGAATCTAATTAGTTTGGGATAACGCTTCATCTCATGACTCTACTCGTTCCATAAGTTCTTGCGCAGGCCCACTGAGCTAGTAATCAGACATGCTTGGATAATTGAGTTTTGGCCTAGGATTCAATTATGAAGTTCTTACTAGTTACCCTCGCTCTAGTATTGATACTAATATTTGCTAAGGGTGGTTCAAGTAAGCGGAAGTGAGAATTGACGCGGGAATTTGAACAAGCGAATTCTTAAGCGATAGGTAGAATATGTAAATGGGAAAAACAATTACAGTAATGAATCTTCGTAAGACAAATATCTACGCTGGCATTTTGCACCTGCTTCAAATGGCCGCGGTATTGGCCTTGAGCAATGACTTTGCGTTACCGGTTACCGCTACATATATGTCGGGCCCACCGGGATCATCATTTGCACCGCCCGTAGTTTTGTTTAGCACGCCGGTCGGGTTAACTGTTGCGATCTTCTTAGGGTTATCGGCGCTAGCTCACTTTATTGTGGCAAGCCCGCAATTTTTCCCGCGTTATAGCGCTGGTCTTGCGGCACAACGAAATTACTTCCGATGGGTCGAATACTCGATTAGCTCATCAGTGATGATTGTTTTAATTGCCCAAGTAACGGGGGTTGCTGAAATATCGGCAATCATCTCTATCTTTGGTGTAAACGCTTCGATGATTTTATTTGGATGGTTACAAGAGAAGTATGAGAACCCAGGTAATGGCGGATGGTTGCCGTTTATCTTTGGATGTATAACTGGGATTGTGCCTTGGGTAGTACTAATGTTTTATGTTTTCTCTATCGGTGGCGTGAGCGATACTTCAGCCCCAGCGTTTGTTTATGGAATCGTCTTTACTATTTTTGTATTTTTCAATTCATTCGCGCTAGTGCAATGGTTGCAATATAAAAAGGTCGGTAAGTGGAGCGATTACATGCGGGGCGAGCGCACCTACATCACGCTCTCGCTTGTTGCTAAGTCTGCGCTGGCATGGCAAATCTTCGCTAATACTCTAATCCCGTAACGGCTCGCGATGGGGTTAGCGGTAGTAAGTGGTGCAAGCCGGGGCTTGGGTTTTGAGAGCGCACGCGGATTAGGTGCGGCGGGCTTTGATTTAGCGCTGGTAGCAAAAGATGTGGAGCGGTTACAGGAAGCGGCGGCGAAATTAGGGAGTGAGTTTCCTAATATCGCAATTAAAACGTTTCCGGTTGATTTGGCAGATAGTGAAGCAACTCGAAAAGTGATTGCGCAGATTCAAAGTGTTGGCACCGTTGAGATATTGATGTTGGCCCATGGTGTGATGAGCGAGAAGATGTCGAAGACGCTTAAAACAACTGATGCGGAATGGCGGCGAGTGCTTGCGATTAATTTAGATGCGGTTTTTACTCTGGTAAATGGGCTAGCTCCGGTAATGGTTGAAAATCGAAGTGGGCGGGTAATTATTTATTCGGCATGTCTTGGGCGGATGACTGGGCCGGGTAATACGGGCGGGCTCGTTCCTTATCGCGTTAGTAAAGCTGGTGTAAATGCCTTGGTTCGAAATCTTGCACATGAAACCGGGCTAGGTTCACGCGGAGTATTGGTTGATGCGATCTGTCCTAATCATTCGCGAACCGATATGGGTGGCCCAGATGCGCCGCGAAGTGCTGCGGAAGGTGCAGCTACTGCAATCTGGTTAGCAACTCGAGAATTTAACGCTGGCGATGTAACTGGAGCGCTCTGGGAAGATAACGCAGTAATCGATTGGTAAGAAGTTAAGTTAAAGTTTTTGCAATTCGCGTAACTGCTTCGGCAATTAATTCACGGCTAGTTGCAAAATTTATCCGGATAAAACCAGTTCCAGATGGACCGTAGTAATTACCGGGAGCAACTGCGATTTTCCCTTGGGAGATAAAGCGATTGGCGATATCCCCCTCTAAGTGAAGTTCTCGCAGGTCTAGCCATCCGAAATAACTAGCATCAGGCTCGCGGTATTTGATATTTAGCTTTGTCTTATCGATCAACTCTTTCAAGTACTTACGAGAGCTATCTAATTCAACAATTACTGCATCTAGCCATGGCCCGCACTCTTTATAGGCAACTGAAGATGCAACTGCGCCAAATAGAGATGCGCGCGAATGTACGGCTAATGGCAAGCGTTCCGTGATTTTTAACATTTGATCACTTTGCGCGACGATCTGGGCGCATTTTAAACCGGCGATATTAAATGCTTTTGTGGCAGAGAGGAATGCAATTCCTACTTCGCGCGCAGTTTCGGATGCGGCAAGAAATGGCGTGAAAGGATTTTCTTGGTAAACCAGCGGTGCATGGATCTCATCGGATGCGATTAGTACCCCGTATTTTTTAGCTAACTCCGCTAATTCTGCGAGTTCAGCTTTTGTGAAGAGCGCACCGACTGGGTTATGTGGGTTGCAGAGAATATGAACTTTAACGCCGGTGGCATAACTTGCTTCGATAGCGGCAAAATCTAATTCATAGCGAAGGTTATTTTCTTTTAACGGCGCATCTACAAGTGTGCAATGGAGTTCGGTGATCCAATTGTAGAAGTTGTAATAGACCGGAGTATTGATCAAAATTTTATCGCCAGGTTTTGTAACCAAACGTGCAATTTCGATAACTCCGACGCCAACATCGGGAGCGATTTTTACTTGGGCGGGATTGATATCCCATCCCCATCGTGCTTTTGCAAAGTGCGCTAAGCCTTCGGGAAGTTCTGGAATTTTCCCAAGATATCCAGCATCGGAATTTTCGATTAATGAGGTAAGCGCTTTTTTTATTGGCGCAGCTAATTCGTAATCCATAACTGCAAATGGCATCGGGAGAATCTCTGGATCGAATGCACGCCATTTCTCGCTCCATCTAGATTGGAGTTTTGCTAGCGGCGGTACCGAGATTTTGATTTCACTCACACTTGAAGGGTAAAGAATTTTCATAAGTTTTACCAGTTATTGGAAAGTGTGCTGAAATAGCCTCATGGTTAATAGGCAACGGTTATCCGGTCACCCGATTTCATTGACTGTTTTGGATTTTGGGCTTTTCACAGTCCATGCAAATGGTCGGATAATTGGAATTCCTGGATTTTTAATTGTGACAAGTGCTGGTGAAAAAGTATTACTTGATACTGGTTTTGCTAAGAAGTATGCCGATGATGTTGAAGCAGCTTCGGCCGAAGATAACTTAGGCGAATTCGGGAAAGTATTGGAGCTTACACAAGAGAACCAACCTGAAGCACAACTAGCAAAGATGGGAATTAGGAAGTCTGATTTAGATCTACTAATTATTTCGCATACCCATATTGATCATGTTGGAAATATCGGAGCTTTTCCTGGAGTTCCAATTTTGATTGGCGCTGGTGAGCGGGCGTTGCCAAAACCTATTTATTGGCGCGGCAAACAACCACTTGAATGGCCCGATAGCGAATACATCTTGGTTGATGAAGATTTTGATTTAGGTCCCGGCTTTAAAGTTTTGCATGCACCGGGCCATACCCCAGGTGAATTGGCGCTCTTGATTGATTTGCCTGAGACCGGATCGGTTTTACTTACCAGCGATGCGATTTCACGCGAGAGTGAAGTTGCTGAAGGTTGTCTTGATTCAACAAATCCAGAAGAAGCGTTAGCTACTGCGCATCGAATTTTGAAATTAGCAAAGGATCGCGATGCTTTTGTAATTTACGGACATGGACCAGAACAATGGAAAGAGCTAAAGAAAGCGCCCGAGTCTTACCGTTAACGAACATCCCGTCCTTGGTTAAGGATGATCACATTTCCGCTTGAGACATCGCCGGCGGGCGAGATAAGAAAGCCAACCCAGGCCGCGATCTCGGATGGTTTCATCGCGTGACCACGTGGCATTTGCGCAAGTGCTTTTTCTAATACTTCTTTACTTACAACGCTAAATAACGGGGATTCAGTCATTGCTGGTGCGATTGAGTTGACCGAGATTCCTTCGTTGGCATAACGGCGGGCGAGATCTTTAGTTAAAGTATCTAAAGCGGCCTTGCTAGCTCGGTAATGCGGTGGATCAAATACATCGAAGTTATATGCGCCATTGGAAGAGATGCTTACGATTTTTCTAATTCCAGGTCGGCCTAACATAAGTTTTACTGCGGCTTGCGAGCAATGAAATGCGGCGGAGAAGTTTATGGACATCTGTAATTCAAATTCTGCGGTTGGGATATTTGGAAACTCTGACATAAAGCAATTACCCGCATTATTTACTAGGGCGTCAACGCCACCAAATTTACTTTCAATTTCTTTAAATGCTTGCTCGATTGCGGGCGCATCAGTTAAATCAACTTCGATTCCAGTGAAATCTCCAGCATATTGTTTTGACATCTCAACTAATTCTGCTTGATTAATATCTAAACCGATTACCGATAACCCGTCTTTAATTAATTGGGCGACGATTGCGCTGCCGATAGCGCCACATGGACCGGTTACGACCGCAATTTTCTTTGCCATAATTCTTGGAGTTTACTGTAGATAGGGATGAGTTAGAAAGCGCTCCGACTAGGGCTTAGGTAAATCCGATGGTGTTCTAATTTGCTTTAGTTCGCATTAATCCGCCTACACTCAAGCCATGGAGATTATTGATTATGCACGAGATTATGAAGCTGCGACTAAATATTTAACGGAATTAGTTTCAAGTTTAAAGCCGACAGACCTTGATAAATCAGCTCCTGGTGAATGGACGCCACGACAAGTTATTCATCATCTTGCAGATAGTGAAACCCAGTCGTATGTACGCATCCGCAGATTAATTGCAGAACCAGCGGGATCAACAATTCAAGGATACGACGAAGGAATGTGGGCGGAGAACGCGGTTCTCGGTTATACGACACTTCCGGTTGAGAATTCGATATCAGTATTTAAATCTGTGCGCGCAGCATCCTTGGACATTCTTAAGCGATTAACTCTTGAAGACCTTGAAAGATCTGGTGTGCATACCGAGATTGGCAATTACACGATCGCTAAATGGATCAAGGCCTATACCAACCATCCGCGTAGCCATGGAGAGCAAATCGAGAAAGCTATTGCTGGCGCGTAATAGTATGAAGAAATTGATTTTGACTGAACTAGAGCAAGCGATGCTTTCGGGTGAACACGGTCCTGCAATTGCAATGTGCATGCGGTTAATTGTTGGGGTTGCAAAAGCAAATCAAGCAACGCGATTAATTGAAATTGAATCGGCACATGCAGATGGCTGTCTCTATCATGGAATTGCTGGTCTTGAATATACCGAAAAACTCGTGGAACTTGGTGGCAAGGTAAAAGTTAGAACTACTACAAATGTTAGTTCATTAGATTTATTACATCCAGACTTGGTTCATGCAGATGCAACGTTAGCTACCAATGGCCGACGATTAATGGATGCGCATCTCGCTCTTGGTTGCGAAGCAACATGGACATGTGCGCCGTATCAGACCGGACACCGGCCAGTATTTGGAACGCAAATTGCTTGGGCTGAATCGAATGCTATTGTTTTTGCAAATTCAGTATTAGGTGCGCGGACCGATCGGTATGGTGATTTTTTAGATATCTCTGCTGCAATTGTTGGTCGAGTTCCATTTGCAGGGCTACATACCGATGAAGGTAGAAAAGCTGTATTAGTTCTTGATTTTTCTGGGATATCGCGTGAGTTGTTAGAAGAAGAAAGTGCATGGCCAGCAATTGGTGCACTCTTAGGCGATATCGCTGAAAGTAAAGTGGCGGCGATGATCGGATTGCCTGGTGATCTTTCAGATGGTGGGTTAACTGAGGATCGACTCAAGGGACTTGGCGCAACTGCGGCATCTGCTGGTGGCGTAGGTTTATTTCATATTGTTGGGGTGACTCCAGAAGCTCCAACTTTAGCGGCAGTAGTAAATGCCAAAGTCGAGACGATTAAAATATCTACCGCGCAATTGCGGGCATCACGAGATCGACTTACTACCGCAGTCGGAGATGATCTTGATGCAGTTAGTTTAGGTACACCTCATTTTTCACTCGCTGAGTTTGAAAATCTTGCAAAAGAATTAGAAGGCGGCGATAAGTTTTCTCCGTCAATAGATTTTTATGTTTCCACGAGCCGGGGTGTATTAGAGCGAGCTGAAGCTTTAGGTTATGCCCAAATCCTTAAAAATGCTGGTGGCCGAATTGTTACCGATACTTGTACATATGTAACACCGATACTTAATCCAAAAATTAAAACTGTGATGACTAATTCTGGAAAATGGGCATGGTATGCCCCTGGTAATTTGGGAATTGAGACGATCTTAGGGTCGGTTAAAGAATGTATTGCTTCCGCTAGAGCTGGAAAGTTGGTGCGCAACGATGCGCTCTGGTTCTAAATCCCTAACCGGGCGAGCGCTACATCCCGGAAGTAGTAGTGGCGAATTGTTAATTCTTGATCAACCAATTTCATTTTGGGGTGGCGTTGATCATCATGGTGTAATCATTGATGTGCACCATCCGCAATGCGGGCTAAGCGTTGCCGGGAAAGTGCTTGTTATGACCTCCGGTCGGGGTTCAAGTTCAGCCACCGCGGTTCTTGCAGAATTAATTAGAGTAAAAAAAGCGCCAGCAGCGATGATCTTCACCGAGTGCGACACAATTTTAGTAATTGGAGCTCTTGTTTCTGCCGAGCTGTACCAAATCCAGATGCCGATGGTCGAGTTGAGCACAGATTCATATGCAAAAATCCCAAAATCGGGTTCAGTCTTAGTTGAGGTCGACAGCGAAAATATGATTGGGCTTATCAAATTGCTGGAGTAGAAATACACCTAATCCTCATCTGAAATTAGCCGTCAATCTGTAACTAGGTAACCGAGCCGATCCATTATCTGCTCATGGACTTCTCACATTTAGCGTCGTTTATAAATGATCGATACCGTCATCACGAAAAATACGAAAAACTAGAGTTTGACCAACAAGCACGAACAAGTCAGATTCGTCGCGAAAACCAGAAATTTGATGAAGAGCTTTTTCGTAAACGTCGTAAATTTGGACGAAATATATAATCAAATTTGAATGGATTTCTAAAGAAAATTCATTTTTTGATGAATAATCCTCACTGTGATTGTAGATATAGCTCTCTATCAAGATGGTGAGCGCGTAACCGCACCATCGGATATTTCAGAACAAGTAGATCTTGCCCGTAATAATGGTGGGTTTGTCTGGATTGGACTAGCGGAACCAACAGAAGAAGAATTTGATCATGTTGTTGGTGAATTGAATTTCCATCCACTAGCTATTGAAGATGCAATCTCGGCAAAGCAACGTCCTAAGATTGAAGATTACGCAGGGTTAACGTTTTTCGTTATAAAGACAGTTTTCTATGACGAGCTTAAATCAGAGATTACTACCGGGGAATTGATGTGCTTTGTTGATAAACATTTCATTGTGACAGTGCGTCATGGTGAAGGTTCGCCACTAACCACGGTGCGCCATGATTTAGAGCAAAAGCCGGAGCAATTGAGAATGGGTCCATTTGCAGTACTGCACGCGGTTGTTGATCGTGTTATCGATGGCTACACCAGCATTGCAAATGAGTTGGAAAATGATGTGATAAATATTGAAAGTAAGGTTTTTGGTGGAAATCGAAAAACCTATAGCCAGGAAATATATTTCTTAAAACGCGAAGTAATTGAATACCACCATGCCATCGAGCCGCTGATTTTGCCATTGCAGAAAATAACTTCAGATGCATTTACTTCAGCACCGTTAGAAATTAAGCCATTCTTTCGCGACACTATCGATCACTTGCAACATGCTAATGAACATGCGGCTGGTATGGATTCGTTGTTAACTACAGTTTTGCAAGCCGATTTGGCACACGTGCAAGTTAGACAGAATGAGGACGTACGCCGGATTTCGGCTTGGGTTGCGCTAGCAGCGGGACCGACCATGGTTGCTGGAATATATGGAATGAATTTTAAATATATGCCGGAGTTGGAATGGAAATTTGGATATCCGATAATTTTGAGCGTAATCGGATTACTTAGTGGATTCCTATTTTATAAATTTAGAAAATCTAATTGGCTTTAGTCTGTCTTGGCCGGTCTGACAATTATCATATTAGTGTTTTTCTTAGGTTTTTTTGAATTTCGATTCAATAAATTCACGAGTAATTGCGTAACTTTTATGCCCATCACGGCCTTCCATATCTTGGTTCACAACTAGCGCATTCACAACGGCTTCTTCTACGGCCTGGACTGTTGCGGTATAAAAGCTATCCATCTCGCCCCAAGGAATCGATCTAGAAATATCGTAATCTGATTTATTAGAATTGCTACTAGGAAACTTGCTTTGAAAAGAACCTTTGTTAGCAGTGGAAAAAGCTAAAAATATGTCGCCAGAGAAATGACTGCCTGCTGTACCCGTGCGAGCAAGTCCGAGTGGAACTCGCTTAGCGAGAGCTTTACATTGATTTGGAAGCAATGGTGCATCCGTTGCAATTATTACTATTACCGAGCCAGCGCCTTGCGGTGGAGTAATAATTTCATTATCTACTTCAAGCCAATTATGTTCTGAAAATGGGTTTGGAATTTTTGAATCTGCCATCGAAACACCAGTAATGGTTAATTCCGCTCTACTTCCAAAATTTGCTTGGACGAAAGCTCCGACTGTGTAATCTTTTTCTGCATACTTAACTATTCGCGACGAAGTTCCATTACCACCTTTGTATTGATAACAATTCATGCCAGTTCCGCCACCAACCGATCCCTCTCCGACTGGACCAGGCTTCGCATTATCAATTGCGGCTTTGGCATCTTCCTCGGTGACCGCTAAAAGATTGATCTCATTTAAATAGCCATCCCAAGTCTCAGCTACAACTGGCAAAAGCCATTGAGCAGCAACGGTCGGTAAATGCTCCACAACCCATGCAACAACTCCACTATGAACTTTGCCAACGGCGTGCGTATTTGTAATCATGATTGGCATTGAGAGTGTGCCCGACTCTTCAATCCAAATGGTGCCGGTCATTTCGCCATTGCCATTTAATGAATAGAAAGCAGCGGCACAAGGCATCCCAATTTCGGCTTTTCCCCGTGGCAAGATGGCTGTTACTCCGGTCCGAATATTTTGACCTGCTATTTTTGTCACATAACCAACTTCGACTCCAGGTACATCAGTAATTGCATTATTTGCCCCTACTAAACCCGAAAAAGTAATGCCAAGCTCGCGTGCGCGCGGTTTCTCGGCTGACGTTTCTTTAATCAATTTAAGTACGCAGTCGGTATGGCATTACCAATTGGAGCAGTAGATTCCAATCCCATTGCAATGTTTAGCACTTTTAACTCTTGTAATGGCGCGCCAATAATTTCAATTCCAACAGGTATGCCGTCAACTAAACCACATGGCATAGAGAGGGACGGAAGACCAAGAAGATTGCCTGGACCTACGTTATGCATGCAGGTTTCGATCGTGTCTACCGACTTTCCGTTGATGATGCTGGTGAGTTCACCTTGGGAAGGTGTTTTGCTTGGCAATGTAGGTGCTATCAAGACATCAACGCTTTGAAAAACTTCAGTCACTTCCTTTTGAATTATTCTTCTTAATTGCAGTGCTTGCAAATAATCCACTGCTGAAGGTAAATATCCACATTCAATTAAAAAACGCACATCTGCACCATAGCTATTAGCGTGATTTTTCATTAAAGGTTGGTGAACGGTGGTTGTTTCCGACGTATCAATAATTGTAAGGGCCCAGAACGCATCTTTAAGTGATGGGATTTTAACGGGCTTAATTTTTGCACCAAGCTTTTTTAATTTTGCGATGCTTGCCCGAACCTGTTTTTCAACCTCCGTATCTGTAAATTTGAAGAAGAAGTCTTCCTCGATACCTATTGTTAGATTTTTAATATTTCCATCTATTTTTTTTGATAATTTAGTTCCTGCTAAATCTAAACAAGTTGGATCATTGCGGTCTCTCCCGCTAATAGCATCAAAAATTATTGCTGAATCTTTAACCGTGCGAGTAATTGGCCCAATGTGATCAAGAGTCCAAGCTTCCGGAAAACACCCGTACTTACTTACGCGACCATATGTTGCTTTCAAACCTACTAATCCACATGCTGCCGCTGGAACTCGAATTGATCCCGAAGTGTCAGTACCTAAAGCGCCATATGCCAAAAAGGCCGACACCGCAGCGGCTGAACCACCACTTGAACCACCTGGGATTTTTCCTAAGTGCCAAGGATTTCGACATGTCCCAAAATGAGGATTATCAGTTGTGGCACCAAGGGCGTACTCATGCATATTCGTTTTTCCAAGAAATATTGCGCCGCTTTCGCGAAGTTTCACTACTGAAGTAGCATCAAAATCGGATACAAAATTTCCATGAATTTTTGAACCCATTGTTGTAACTTTATTCTTAAAATAGATATTGTCTTTTATCGCAATTGGAACTCCATGTAATTTCCCTTTGTATTCGTTGCGAGCAATCTGACGCTCCGCAATTTTTGCTTGTTGCATCGCTTCTTCTGCATAAACCGCAATAAATGCATTTAGCTTTGGATTGTATTTTTCAATTCTATCGAGACATATTTTGGTTAACTCGATTGGAGAAATCTGTTTTTTCTTAAGTAATTTACTTACCTGTGAAATGGAGAGTTGATGTAATTCAAGACTCATTCTTCCGGCTCCATTGGAGAGGTGAATATGTTGGAAATGTCGCTACTTATCAACTTTTTCTCATCTATTTGAGCTCGATAGGTTTGAAGATATTCCCAATATTGTTTTAGTTTCGGTAAGTTTTTTTTATCTATATCTGAAAAATTCTCAAGATCCATTTGGCTCCCTAAAATTAAATTATAAAAGGGCTAGCGCATCTCTGGCTAGCCCTTTTACCTCTGAATGCCTTCTTATATTATTGCATTTTTGCAGGATTGTGAGGAACCCATAGTTCATGTTTCGAACGATTTAGATATAGGTAATAGTAAGCAAGTGAAACCAAAACTATAATAAGAATTATTTTGAGGTCACCTGTCTTTTGTTTCGTAAGAGTCAAACTAACTCCAAGTATGGTAACAATTGGTGCAATTGGCCAAAACATCATTTTGAATGGCCGTTCAGCAGTTTTGTTCTTAATTCGACTTACTAATGCCGCTATAGCAATCAAGGCATAAAGTAAAATGATAAGCACTGCTGTGAATGTTACGGTTGAAATTAGTGAAGACTTCATGCAAAAAATCGTTGCAACTAGACCAATTATGACTGTAGCTGCCCATGGTGAGCGGAATTTAGGATGCACTTGTCCGAGGAATTCATTAATTGCATGAGGCCAGGCTTTGTCCCGTCCACTTGCCCATAGAACTCGAGCAAACTGCAATGTAATTGCAAGTGTTGCATTTACGATCGCAAATAGTGCGCCAACCAAAACAGCTTGGCCGGCATTTTTACCGAGCGCAGTAGTAACAGCATCCGTAAATGGTGTGGCGCTAGAAAGATATGAATTTAAATCTCGAGTGCCTAGTAATCCAAATGTAAATGCGGTTAATTCAAGTACTACGCCAACCAAAGCGGAATACATAACGGCACGGCCAATATTTCTAGCATTGCCCTTAACTTCTTCAGAGAAATTAATAGCGCTGTCATAACCATTGACTGAGAAGAGTGATGAGGCGATGGCGGCGACTATTGCAGCTCCTGCAACCGATCCCATTTTTCCATCAACTAGCATTACTGGATCTGTGAGGATTGAAAGTGGTTGGTTTAAATTGAAAAGTCCAACCCCAATAATTAAAGCTAAAACAATTCCTTCAATTGCTAAGCAAACCGTCACGATTACGGCGCTAATGTGAATTCTCAAAACCGCAAGCACTGTAATTATTACCATTGCGATTGCAGCAGATGCATTCACGGGAACGGAAGGAATCAGGGCATGGAGATAGGTACCCAGTCCTAGCGCGAGCGTTGCAGGAATGAATATTCCTTGGAGAACATAATCAACCATTGCAATAAAACCAATGGGCCTTCCTAATACTTTGTGGATGATGTAATAAAGTCCGCCTGCAGTTGGGTACATTGAACCAAGTTCTGCCATGCTCATTGCAACGGTGATGGCAATCAAACATCCAAGAGCAAACGCCCAAACACTAGCTGTTCCAGATAAATAAAGAACTGCCCCGGCTGTAACCAAAAGTGAAGCCATTGGAGTGATGTCACTGATAGCCAATGACAACAGACCTTTAAATCCCAGTCCACGTTCCAGACTTTGTTTCTGTGAATCTTCCATAAACCATTCCCCTTCAAGATAAGTTGTTTAACAGTAAACAATTTAATGGGCAATAAATAGATTTAGGAGGTTAAATACTCAAAATACTTGTACTCGCCGGTAACTCTCCCCGGAACAGGCGTGGCGGTTGCGAAATCTCTGAAGGTGGTTGGGAAATAGCTTTTAGGAATGTGACCAATCATCTGGGTTATTCGAATCATTAGGTGAAAGACCAATGATGTCGCCTTCAGTTGAACAACCAAGACCAAGTACTGTGCGGTTTGCATAAGCAAAATAAGCAACAACTTGATTGATTTCTAGAATCTCGCCATCGTTATATCCCGCGTTGCGAAGTTCAACAACCATAGATTCAGTTGCTTTAGGTGGTGTGGAAGTAAGTGCTTGGGCGTAGACCATTGCCAGCTTCTCTTTTTCAGAGAGTGGGGC